>NZ_JBBAYJ010000030.1 GCF_037153975.1 Aquipuribacter sp. SD81 | reverse complement strand
GGAGCGCCCGGCCGGTGTCGCGCCCGAGCGGCCCCCGCGCGTCGCGGCCGGCGCTGTGCCGCGGCTGCGGCGTGCCGCTCACGACCGCGGCGCAGCGCACGGCCGCGCGCTGCCCCGGCTGCCCGCCCCGCTACGACCCGGCGGTGTTCGAGGCCCTGCAGGACTGGCGTCGCCGCACCGCCCAGCAGGCGCAGGTGCCGGCGTACGTCGTCTTCACCGACGCGACCCTGGAGGTGCTCGCGGAGCGGCGCCCCCGGGCGGTGGCCGAGCTCGCCGGCATCCCGGGCGTCGGTGCGGTCAAGCTCGACCGCTACGGGGCCGGCGTCGTCGCGGCCGTGACCGCCGCCGCGGGCGCGGCCGGCGTCGGCTGAGCGGGACGCGGCCGGCCTGAGGGGCGACTGAGGGACCCGGCGGGAACCGGTCCCGAAAAATAAGGTGGCGCGCGCCGCGGCGACGCCCCTACCCTTCGACACACGCGAGCGCAGGGGTAGGACCTGCGCGCCACGGGACGAGAGGAGGTGCGCTCCCCATGAAGACGACGACCGACATGTCGACCGGTCCGGCCGCCCGCACGCGGTACACGACCGTCAACAGCCGTGTCCACGCGGCCACGTCGCCGCTCCGTGCCACGGGTGGAGTGTGCCTCCAGTCCGACCGGCTGATCGTCAGCGACCGTGCCGTCGCCGACCGGTTCGTCGGCGGCGGGATCGCCACCGGCGGCCTCGCCCCCACCTTCGCCCCCTCGGGTCCACCGACCGACTGACGGCTCACCAGCCGACCACGTCGGAGCCGCGGACCCATCGGGGTCCGCGGCTCTTCTCGTCTCCCGGGTAGCACCCGGTGCGGGACAGGGCAACGGAGCCCCCTCCCCGGCCACGAGCCGGCCCGCACCGAGAACCGTCCGGTCCACCCGACCGGACGCCGCACCCGGAGAGGACCCGACGGTGACCGTCACCGACCTGCTCGACCCGACGACCCTCGCCCCCGACGACCAGGACCTGCCCTGCCGGGTCCACGACGCCGAGCTCTGGTTCGCCGAGTCCCCGGCCGACGTCGAGCTCGCGAAGGCGCTGTGCGCCGGCTGCCCGCTCGTCGACGCGTGCCTCGACGGCGCCCTGCAGCGGCGTGAGCCGTGGGGCGTCTGGGGCGGCCAGCTCGTCCTCGCGGGCGTCGTCGTGCCGCGGAAGCGGCCGCGGGGCCGCCCCCGCAAGCACGCCGTGGCCTGAGGGGCCCGGCCACGAGCACCACGCACCGACAGCACGTGCATCAGGACACCGCCGCGCCGCTCCTGGCGAGCGTGGCCCACCCCGAGGAGAACGCAGTGAACATGCTCATGAACGACCTGGTCCGCGAGGCGCGGACCCGGGACCTGGCCGCGGCGCACGACGCCCGGCTCGTCCACGCCCTGCGCCGGCGCCGGGCGACGGAGCGCTCCCAGGAGCGCGCCCGCCGCCAGCTCCGGCTCGCCTCCCTCGCCGCCCAGCGCAGCGAGGCCAGCGCGTGGTCCGGCGCCCTCGGCGTCGCGCGGTGACGTCGGCGCCCGGACCCGTCCACCGGCCCTGAGCGACCCCTCCGCGGGGGAGTCGCTCAGGGCCGTCGCACGCGCGGGTGTGCCGGCCCCCGCACCCCGGACCCGGCTCGGGTCAGGGACGCACGAACCCCGGCAGCCACTCCTCGAGGACGTCGAGGACCGGCACGGAGCCGCCGACCTGGCACAGCACGCCGATGCCGCCGAGCCACACGCGGTGGATGAGCAGGTACTCCGGGGGCAGGTTGAGCCGCAGCCCCACCGACCACGTGGGACGCCGCGGGTCGTTGATGTGGGCGACGAGGTCGCGCAGCCACTGGCGGCTGAAGCGGAACTCCTCGGTGCGCGCGGGCGCGAGGAACGGCTCGAGGTACTCCAGCAGCGAGTCGGGGTCGATGTCGATCTCCGGCTTGACGAAGCCCGCCCCCCGCAGCCCCGCGAGGACTCCCTCGCCGTCGCCGGCCAGGGCGAGGTGAAGCAGCTCGGGGATCTCCGCCGGCATGCCGTCCGGCAGCTGCTTGACCGCGCCGAAGTCGAGCACCCCGAAGCGGCCGTCGTCGGTGAGCATGAAGTTGCCGGGGTGCGGGTCGGCGTGCAGCAGGCCCGCGTCGCGCGGCCCCGCGAGCAGCAGCTCGGCGTAGTGGCGCGCCACCTGGTCCCGCTGCCCGGTGTCACCGGCGGCGATGACGGCCGCCATGCCCGTGCCGTCGAGCCACTCGCTGACGATGACGCGCTCGCCGTGGGCGAGCACCCGCGGGACCGCGAAGACGGGGTGGTCGGCGAACGCCTCCGCGAACTGCTGCTGGTTGGTCGCCTCGAGCCCGTAGTCGAGCTCCTCGGCCATGCGCGAGCGGAGCTCGTCGAGGATCGGGTTGATGTCGAGGCCCGGGATCCACGAGGCGCCGAGGCGCCCCGCGCGCGTGATCTGGTCGAGGTCGTTGATGAGGGCCTCGCCGGCACCCGGGTACTGGACCTTGACCGCGACCGGGGTGCCGTCGCGCCACACCGCCCGGTGCACCTGCCCGATGGACGCGGCCGCGGCGGGGCGGTCGTCGAAGTCGGCGAAGTCCGAGCGCCAGCGCGGTCC
Source organism: Aquipuribacter sp. SD81 (assembly GCF_037153975.1). Taxonomy (NCBI): domain Bacteria; kingdom Bacillati; phylum Actinomycetota; class Actinomycetes; order Micrococcales; family Intrasporangiaceae; genus Aquipuribacter; species Aquipuribacter sp. SD81. The sequence goes on along the minus strand of NZ_JBBAYJ010000030.1, from coordinate 45,242 downwards.
TAGCTCGGCGGCGAGCTGGGCGTGCACGGTGCTGCTGGGCATGGGCGGGGCGGCGTTCTGCAGCTTGGTGAGCGTCGCGCGGTAGGGCGCGGCCAGCTCCTCGGGCAGCCCGGCCTCGAAGATGCTCATGGCCTGGCCGAACTTCATGGCCCCGCCCTTGAGCTCGCCGAGCGTGCGGAACACCTGCTCGGCCGTGCGCGCCTGCATCTCGGCGGCGACGGCCTCCGCGGAACGGCCCCCGACGCGCTTGCCGATCCCGAGGGCCGCTCGGCCCGCGATGCCCAGCGGCAGCGCCGCCAGCCGGGCCGTCCGCGCGACTGTCCTGCGGGGGAGGTCGCTCACCCGGCCATCGTCGCACCGGCGGTGACGGCGTGCGCAGCGGCCCCCGCCGCGGCCGGCCCGCCACCCGGTCGGGTGAGCCCGGTGCGCGCACCACGGCACCACGTCGGCGGGCGGCGCCGCCCCGCGGCCGGACCCTCACGCGCCGTCCCACGGGTCGGTGTCCGGCAGGCCGGTGCACCCGCAGTCGGGGTGCGACGGCCAGCGCTGCCAGGTGAGGTCGCCCCAGCGGTCGACGACGGCCGCCGCCCCCGCGACGGCGCCCGCCGACCGTGAGCGGCCGAGGTCGGTCCGCAGGGCGAGGGTGAGGGCCGCGGCGGCCACGGCCAGGCTCGTCGCCGGAGGTGGCGGCGCGGTCGCGGTGCTGCGGGCGTCGTGCAGCAGGGCCCGGACGACCGCGGGCCAGCCCGGGTCGACGTCGCGGTGCAGCAGGTCGAGGCAGTGCAGGCAGGGACCGAGACCCGGTACGACGAGCGGACCGACGCGGACCCCGTCGTCGCGACGCAGGACCGGCAGGTGCACGGTGCCGGCCTGCACGAGCGGTGAGCCGGCGGGCGCGTCGTGGGCGCCGTCGGCGACGAGCACGACGAGGTCCGGCACCGTCGGGCAGGCGGTGCGTGCGTCGGGCGACACCCGGTGCACCGCCTCGGCCGCCGCGTGGACGGCGCGGCGTCCGACGTCGGCTGCGGTCGCCCCACCGGGCAGGACGTCGGCCGGTCCCACGGTGGAGTCGTCGACGAGGGCGGCGGTCCCCGCGCCGGCCCCCGCGAGCGCCGCGCACAGCAGCACCCCGAGACCACGACCGCCGACCACGGCGACCGCGGGCCCGGTGCGCGGGTTCGCCGCGACCGGCCCGGGCGCCGTCCCCGCGGCGGGCACCACGAGTCCCCGGGTGCGCAGCGGGTCGACGAGCGCGCGCTCCCGTGCCCCGCTCACCCGCAGCTCCCCGCGGTCCAGCCGCGCCACGACGGTCCAGTCGGCCGCGGTGAGGTGCTCGAGCACCACCGCCCCGACGCCGGAGCCGACCTGCAGCGCGTGCGGGCCGCGGACCGCCCGGGAGGTCCCGGGCGCCCAGCGAAGGGCACCGTCCGGTCCGGGTGCACGCGGTTCCTGCGCCTGTCCTGCCACGCGTCCCAGCGTCGTACGACGCGCCACGCGTCGTGCGCCGTCGTCCACAGGCCCGGCGGTCACGTCGACCGTCCACAGGGTCGGCCGCGTGGGTCGCCCGCCGGGGGGAGCGGTGGGCCAGGATGGACGGGTGGCGCCGCCGGAGGACCTCGAGGGACTGCTCGCGACGCCGCCGCCCCGGCTGGTCCTGCGCCGCGACGACGAGGACCCGTCGGTCGTCGTCGTCGCGCTCGCCGACCCGGCGCGGCGCAACGCCATGGGCACGGAGATGACGGCGTCGTGGCGTCGCGTCGTGGCCGCCCTGAGCCGGGACACGACGCTGCGGGCGCTCGTTCTCACCGCGACAGGGTCCGCCTTCAGCTCCGGCGGGGACCTCGCGTGGCTGCGGGACGGCGCGGGGGCCGGCGCCGACGTCGGCCGGCTCCGCGAGCGCATGGCGCGCTACTACGACGACTGGCTGTCGCTGCTCGACGTGCCCGTCCCCGTGGTGGCGGCGGCGCCGGGCCCGGCCGTGGGCGCGGGGGCCGGTCTCCTCCTCGCGTGCGACCTCCGGCTCCTCGCGCGCTCGGCGTACCTGGCCGTGCCCTTCACCGCGCTCGGACTGCACCCCGGCATGGGCCTCACGAGCCGGCTCCCCGAGCTCGCCGGACCCACCGTCGCCGCCGACCTGCTGCTCACCGGCCGGCGCATCGGGGCCGAGGAGGCCGCCCGGCACGGCCTCGCCTCGGAGGTCCACGACGACGACGGGCTCCTCACGGCCGCGCTCGACCGTGCCCGGACGGTGGCCGCCCGCGCTCCGCTCGCCACACGGCTCACCACGGCGACCCTGCGGGCGCCCGTGCGCGCCCGGTTGCGCGACGCCCTCCGCCGGGAGGCCCTCGCCCAGGCGAGGACCCTCGCCACCGCGGACGCCGCGGCGGGCCTCGAGGCCGCGGCCGGGCGCCGCGCGCCGGTCTTCACCGGCCGGTGAGGCGCGGGTAGCGTCGCGGCCATGGTGGGCGCGGGCGACGAGCCGGGCTCCCGCCCGGACGCCCCGGTGGTCGAGGTCCGCCGCTCCCACCGGCGCCGGCGGACGGTGAGCGCGCACCGCGAGGGCGACCGCGTCGTCGTGCTCGTGCCCGCCCGGCTCAGCGCCGCGGAGGAGCGCCGCTGGGTCGACAGGATGGTGACGCGGCTCGGCGCGTCCGAGAGGCGCCGCCGCCCGTCGGACTCCGAGCTCGTCGTGCGGGCCGCCGAGCTCTCCCGCCGCTACCTGGAGGGCCGGGCCCTGCCGACGAGCGTGCGCTGGTCCGGCCGGCAGGGACAGCGCTGGGGCTCGTGCACCCCCTCCGACGGCACGATCCGCATCTCCGAGCGCGCGAAGGGGCTGCCGGCCTGGGTGCTGGACTACGTGCTGCTGCACGAGCTCGCGCACCTGCTGGAGCCCTCCCACGGGCCGGGCTTCTGGCAGCTGCTCGCGCCCTACCCCCGCACCGAGCGGGCCCGCGGCTTCCTCGAGGGCTACGACACCGCCCTGCGGGACGGTGGCGCAGCCGACGGTGCTGACCAGGACGACGCGGACCAGGACGACGCGGACCAGGACGACGCGGACCAGGACGACGCGGACCAGGACGACGCTGACCCGGAGCGCGACGGCACGGACTAGTCGCGCTGCTCCCCGTCGGGCTCGTCGTCGGTGCCGCCCTGTCGTTCGGCGTCCTCGAGCAGCCGCCGCAGCTCGGCGTCCATGTCGTCGCCGGCGGCCTCCGGCCCGCTGCCCGTTCCCTCGGTCCCGACGGCCGGCGCCTCGGCGGACGCCGCGTCCCCGGTCCCGTCGAGGTCGGGCAGCAGGTCCGGGTGCTGCCACACGTCGTCACGGGTGTCGCCGTCCGCCTCGCCCCGCGCGACCCACCACGCGGCGGCCTCGCGCATGCGGCGCGGCCGCAGCTCCAGACCGACGAGCGTCGCGAACGTCTGCTCCGCCGGGCCGCCCGCCGCGCGACGGCGCCGCACCGACTCCCGCAGCGCGGCGACCGGTCCGAGACGGCCCTGCGCCGCCTCCGCCACGACCGTGTCGACCCACCCCTCGACGAGCGCGAGCAGGTTCTCCAGCCGGGCCTTGGCCGCGAGCTGGGCGTCGCTCTCCGCCGGGGCGAGCACCCCGGACGACAGCGCCTCCTGCAGGGCGGCGGGGTCGCTGGGGTCGATGCCGGACAGCATCTCCTGGATCCGGCCCGGGTCCACGTCGATACCAGCCGCGTACTCCTCCACGGCTCCCAGGAGCCGCGGCGCGAGCCACGGCACGTGGGCGAACAGCCGCGCGTGGGCGGCCTCGCGGAGCGCGAGGAAGAGCCGCACGTCGTCCAGCGACACCCCGAGCCCCTCGGCCGCGGCCCGGATGTTGACGGGGACGAGCGCCATGCCTCCCGGGTGCAGGGGCAGGCCGACGTCGGTCGCGGACACGGCCTCGCCGGCCAGGCGACCGAGGGCCTGCCCCAGCTGCATGCCGAGCATGCCGCCGCCGAGGCGCTGCATCATCGGGCCCGCGTTCGCGAGCAGCCCCGCCATCTCCGGCGGCAGCCCGGGCGGCAGGTCGCCGGTGCCGCCCTCGAGGGCCGAGCCCATCGAGCGCGTCATCTTCTCCGCGACGGGGGTGACGAGCGAGCGCCACGTCGGCAGGCTCGCCTCGACCCACTGGGCCCGGGACCACGCCTCCGCGGCCGCGCCGGTGCCCGGCAGGGTCGTCACCGCGTCGAGCCAGACCTCGGCGAGCCGACCCGCCTGCTCCACCGCGGAGCGCTCGCCCCACGACGGCGTCGGGTCGTCGCCGGCGACCGCCTCGCGGGCCGACTGGCGGGCGAGGTCCCAGTCGACGGGTCCGTCGGCCTGGCTGGAGAAGATCCGCTGCAGCTGCCCGAACACCGCGCCGAGCCGCGACGGGTCGAACATCGACGGGTCGAACCCACCCGGGCCGCCGGCCCCGAAGCCGGGCAGCCCACCGAAGCCGCCGGACCCGCCGAAGCCGCCCGCGCCCCCGGAGCCGCCCCCCGAGCCGCCCGGCCCGCCGGGACCCTCGGGGCGGCCGGGTCCGCCCGTGCCGTCCCCGGGTCGCTCACCCGGTCCGTTGCCCGGTCCGAAACCCATGCGGCGGTCGTCGTCGCTCATGTCACCAGCCTCCTGCGTCGACAAGGGAACCACCACCGCGCCCGCGCAGTTCCCCTGCGGGGTCCGGCGTTCGCCCACCGCGGAGCCGACCTACCCTGGAACGGTCGAGCCGCCGCCCCGTCGGCCCGTCCGAGAGTGGAGCAGCTCGCATGACGACAGCACCGCCCGCGCAGCAGCACGCCGGTGCGGCACCCCCCGACCGGCGCTGGCACCTGTCCGCGCGGACCGTCCTGCTCGTGGTCGCCGGCATGGCCGCGGTCGTCCTCGCCGGCGTCATCGCCGCGACGCCCGTGCCGTACGTCGTGTTCTCCCCGGGCCCGGTGCGGGACACGCTCGGGACGAACGCGGACGGGCAGGACCTCATCGTCGTCGAGGGGACGGAGACGTACCCGACGGAGGGTCAGCTGGACCTCACGACCATCCGCGTGGCGGGAGGACCGCTCAACGACGTCAGCGTCCTCGACGCCGTCCAGGCCTACCTCGACCCGACCAGGTCCCTGCGCCCGGTCGAGACCGTGTACCCGCCGGAGGAGACCCGGGAGGAGGCCCGCGAGGCCTCCGCCGCGCAGATGACCGCGGCCCAGCAGAGCGCGGCCGTCGCGGCGCTGTCGGAGCTGGGTGAGGACGTCCCGGTGAGCCTCGTCGTCAACGGCTTCGGCGGGAACCCGGCCGCCGAGGCCGTCCTGGAGGAGGGGGACGTGGTCCTCGGGGTCGACGGCACGCGCGTCGCGGGCAGCGGCGAGCTCATCGACCTGCTGCAGACATACGAGCCGGGCGACACCGTCGAGGTGGCGTTGCAGCGGGACGGCGAGGAGCGGACCGAGGCCGTCGAGCTCGGCGCCGCCGACGACGGTGCCGTCATCCTCGGCGTGCTGCTCGCGCCGGAGTACGAGCTGCCCTACGAGGTGGCGTACGACGTCGGGGGCATCGGCGGGCCGAGCGCCGGGCTCATGTTCTCCCTCGGCATCTACGACAAGCTGACGCCGGGCGCCCTCACCGGCGGGGCCCACCTCGCGGGCACCGGGACGATGACCGACGACGGGCGCGTCGGTCCCATCGACGGCATCCAGCAGAAGATGGTCGGCGCCGACGGGGTGGGGGCCGCGTGGTTCCTCGCGCCCGCCGGGAACTGCGGTGACGTCGTGGGTGCCGTGCCGGGCGACCTGCAGGTGACCGCGGTCGCCACGCTGCAGGAGGCCGTGTCGGCCGTCGAGGCCGTCGCGGCGGACGACACCGCCGACCTGCCCACCTGCGAGGACGTGCTCGCCGGCAGCTGACGGCGCGGCCAGGAGCCGGAGCCGTCGCGCCGGCGACCCCTCACTCCTCCAGCGTCGCCGCCAGGGCGCGGGTGAGGCCCGGCAGCAGGTCCGGCCCGGTGACCACGTCGCCGTCGCCCGTGCCCGCCGCGCCGTCCGCGACGGCGCCCGCGGCGCCGTCGCGCTCCCCGCCCGGCGCCACCTCGGCGGCCGGACGGGCGCGGACCGCGCACGCCCGGCTGCCGTCGCGGAGCACCCCCGCGGCGAGCCGCACGTCGCGCCGCCGCGGGTGCTCGGCCAGCCAGCGCAGGGCCGCCTCCTCTTGCGCGGGCGCCTCGGCCTCCACCTCCGGCGGCACCACGACACGCTCGACGGTGACCGCGACGCCGTCCACGTCCGGTGGCCACGCGAGCCGCGTCAGGAGCGCCTCGAGGTCGGCGGGGTCGGCGAGCTCGTCGAGGCCGTCCTGCTCGACGAGGAGCAGGTGGTCGGGGTCCGCGTCGGCCGCGGCCGCGTCCTCCGACGGCAGCTCCGCGGCCAGCCCCGGCTCGCGACCCAGCGCGTCCGCGGTCCGCACGAGGGCGAACACCCGCACCGGTCCGTCCCAGCCGAAGCGGTGCACGTGCGACTCCGCCTCCACCACTGCCCGCTGCAGCGCTGCGCCCCGAGCGTGCGGCCCGCCCGGCCCGCCCGGCCCGTCGGGCCCGCGCGTGCCGTCGGGTTCGTCGCTGCCGTCCGGGCCGTCCGCACCTGCCGTCATGGGGCCCATCCTCCCCGCCTCGCGGCGCGCCCCCGACCCGGCCCGCCGCCGGACCGTGCACGGCCCGCGCCCAGCCGGCGTGCAGACAGGTCCCAGCGGGGTCCCGCTGCAGGTCACGACCCCGTAACGGAGCGGCTCGACGGCCCGCGGCGGGCCCGGTCCGGGTGATCGGCGACCAGCACGCTGGGTTACCGTCTGCAGGGTGAGCGCCCCCTTCCCGCCCGGCCCGCCCAGCGACGGACCGGAGGGCCCGACCGGGCCGCGCGCGCCGCGCGGACCCCAGGGTCCGCGGCCGCGCCGCCGCCGGGGCGCCCTGGCGCCGACCATCGCCGTGCTCGGCGTGCTCGTGTTCCTGCTCGTGCTCTTCGCCGAGCTGTGGACCGAGGTGCTGTGGTTCCGGCAGCTCGGCTTCCTCGACGTGCTCCGCACCCGACTGGTCACCCAGTCCCTGCTGTTCCTGGCCGCCGCGGTGCTCATGGGCGTGGCCGTGTGGGCGAGCCTCACCGTCGCGTTCCGCGGCCGGCCGATCTACGCGCCGTCGACCCCCGGCCAGGAGGCGCTCGACCGCTACCGCGAGCAGCTGGAGCCGCTGCGCCGGCTCGTCGGGATCGCCGTCCCGCTCGTGCTCGCGCTGTTCGCGGGCTCCGCCGCGGCCGCGCAGTGGCGCAACGTCCAGCTGTGGCTCAACCGGCAGAGCTTCGACGAGACCGACCCCGTGTTCGGCCTCGACGTCGGCTTCTACGTCTTCACCCTGCCGGTCCTGCAGTTCCTCGTCGGCTTCCTCACCGCGGTCGTCCTCCTCGCGGGGCTCGCGGCGCTGCTCACCCACTACCTGTACGGCGGGCTCCGGCTGAGCGGACCGGGGGAGCGGACGACCCGCGCCGCCCGGGTACAGCTCGCCGTCCTCGGCGCGCTGTTCCTGCTGCTGCGCGCCGCGAGCTACTGGCTCGAGCGCTACGCGCTCACCACGTCGGAGAGCAGCGACATCACCGGTCCGCTCTACACCGACGTCAACGCCGTCATCCCGGCGCGGACGCTGCTCGCGGTCGTCTCCGTGCTCGTGGCGCTCACGTTCGTCTTCACCGCGATCCGCGGCAACTGGCGCGTGCCCGCCCTGGGCGTCGGTCTGCTCGTCCTCGTCGCCGTCGCCGCGGGCGGCATCTGGCCGCAGGTCATCCAGCGCTTCCAGGTGCAGCCGAACGAGCTGTCCCTGCAGACGCCCTACATCAGCAACAACATCGCGGCGACGCGCGCGGCGTACGGCCTCGACGAGATCGAGGTCACCGACTACGACGCGGAGCTGTCGGCGGAGCGGGGCGCGCTCGCGCAGGACGCCCGCACCATCCCCGGCATCCGCCTGCTCGACCCGGGGCTCGTCTCCCCGACGTACCAGCAGCTGCAGCAGATCCGGCAGTTCTACGCCTTCCCCGACCCGCTCGACGTCGGGCAGTACTCGGTCGAGGGCGAGCTGCGCGACACCGTCCTCGCCGTTCGCGAGCTCAACCTCAACGGCCTCCCGCCCGCGCAGCGCAACTGGATCAACGACCACACCGTCTACACGCACGGGTACGGCGTCGTCGCGGCGTACGGCAACCAGCGCACCGCCGGCGGTGAGCCGGTGTTCTTCCAGTCCGGCATCGTCGCGCCGAACGCCGAGGAGGAGGTCGTCACCGAGACCGACCTCGGGCAGTTCCAGCAGCGGATCTACTTCGGCGAGTTCAGCCCCAACTACAGCATCGTCGGCGGGCCGGAGGGCGTGGCGCCGCAGGAGCTCGACTACCCCGACTCCACGGTCGACTCCGGGCAGCAGAACGTCACGTACGACGGTGACGGCGGCGTGCCGATGGGCGACTTCTTCACCCAGCTGCTGTTCGCCATCAAGTTCCGCTCGGAGGAGATCATCCTGTCCGACGCGGTCAACCCCGAGTCGCAGGTCATGTTCGACCGCAACCCCCGCGAGCGCGTGGAGAAGGTCGCACCGTGGCTGCAGCTGGACGGCGACCCGTACCCGGCCGTCGTCGGCGACCGCGTGCTGTGGGTCATCGACGGCTACACGACGAGCAACCGCTACCCGTACTCCAACAGCACCGTGCTCGACGAGGCGACGGCGACCTCGACCACGGCGACCGCCGACAACGTGACCGCGCTGCTGCCGGAGCGCGTGAACTACGTCCGCAACTCCGTCAAGGCCACGGTCGACGCCTACGACGGCGAGGTCACCCTCTACGCGTGGGACACCGAGGACCCGGTGCTGCAGGCCTGGCGCGGGGTCTTCCCCGACGCGGTGCGGGACGTCGACGAGATCTCCGGCGAGCTCATGGCGCACGTGCGTTACCCGCAGGACATCTTCAAGGTCCAGCGCGAGGTGCTCGAGCGCTACCACGTCACCGACCCGGCGTCGTTCTTCAACGGCACCGACTTCTGGTCCGTGCCGGACGACCCGACGCTCGACGAGGTCCAGGCGCTGCAGCCGCCGTACTACCTGTCGCTGCAGATGCCCGGGCAGGAGGAGCCGTCGTTCAGCCTCAGCTCGACGTTCATCCCGACCAACCAGGGCGGGGGCGAGGTCCGCAACGTGCTGACGGGCTTCCTCGCCGTGGACGCGGACGCCGGCGACGAGGAGGGCAGCCCGCGGGAGGGCTACGGCCAGCTGCGGCTGCTGCAGATCCGCAACGACGAGACGGTGCCCGGACCGGGCCAGGTCCAGAACGACTTCAACGCCGACCCGCTCATCAACGAGCAGCTCAACATCCTCACGCTCGGGCAGTCGGACCTGCGCAGCGGCAACCTGCTGACGCTGCCGATCGGCGGGGGGCTGCTGTACGTACAGCCGGTCTACATCCAGTCCTCGGGCAACACGTCGTACCCGCTGCTGCAGCGGGTGCTCGTCGCCTTCGGAGACGAGCTCGGCTTCGGCGAGACGCTCGACGAGGCCCTCGACGACCTGTTCGGAGGCGACGCGGGCGCCGACGCGCCGGACGCCGACGCGGGGGCGCTGCCCGACACGGGCGAGGTCGAGCAGCCGGTGCCCGACGTCGGCGACGGCGGCGGGATCGAGGACCCGGTCCCCGCGGTGTCCCCGACGCCCACGCCCGACGACGAGGGCGGCGCGCCGACCCAGGAGCCCGCCCCCACCGTGGGGCCGGTCGACCCGGCCGCGGCCCAGCAGCAGCTCGACCAGGCGCTGCAGGCGGCCAGGCAGGCGATCACCGACTCCCAGGCGGCGCTCGCCGACGGTGACTTCGCCGCCTACGGCGAGGCGCAGGACCGCCTCGAGCAGGCCATCGAGCGGGCGATCGCCGCGGAGGCCGTCCTGGAGGGCGGTCGCTGACCGGCGCGCGAGGGCCGGGTCGGTGGCCCGTCGGGCAGCCGATTTGGTCCTCGTCCGCCGGGTCGCTAACCTCGACACATCACCGCGGGGTGGAGCAGCTCGGTAGCTCGCTGGGCTCATAACCCAGAGGTCGCAGGTTCAAATCCTGCCCCCGCTACTCAGTGAGGCGAAGGCCCGGACCGGATGGTCCGGGCCTTCGTCGTGCCCGGGCCCTCGTCGCGCGGGCCGGCTGCTTCGCTCGCTCGTCGTGTGCGGTCGACTTCGCTCGTGCCACGCCTCACACCTGCCGGGGGTGGCTGGGAGCCGTGCGCGCGCCCGGGTCGGTCCGGCCCCGGGGGCGATGCGTCGGCAGAACTGCACTGAGTGCAATCATGGTGTCGTGCCTGTGCGCCCGACCCCCGTACCGCCCGTGGCGCCCCAGCCGGCCGGAGCGCCGGCCGGAACGGCGCCGACGGGGCCGTCGGCGCCACCGGTGCGCAAGGCGCGGCACCGGGCGGCGCTCCTCGCGGCCGCCCGCGAGATGATCGCCGAGCGGGGGCCGGCCGGCTTCACCACCGACGACCTCGCCGTCCGCGCGGGTCTGTCACGCAGGACCGTCTTCAACCACTTCGCCCACCTCGAGGACGTCGTGGTGGCGTGCGCCGAGGCCGAGCTCGAGGCCGTCGTGCTCGCCGCCGGACGCGACCTCGGCGTCGCGGCCGGGGCGCACGTGCACCCCCTCGACGACCTCGAGGCGCTCCTCACGGCCCCCGACGTCGCCGACGTCATCAGCCGGCTCGGTCGCGTCTTCGCGGCCCCGGGGCGCGAGGAGGTGGCCGAGCGCATCCGGCGGCAGGCGATGCGGGAGTTCGGTACGGCGGCGGTCCAGCGGCTGCGTGAGCGCTACCCGGCCACGCCGGTCGTCGACCTCGACCTCCTCACCACCTCCGTCATGGGCGGGGCGGACGTCGTCGCGTCGACCTGGCTGCGGGAGACCGGCGGGGTCCTCGACCCGGCGAGCCGCGCGCGGTTCCACGAGCTCATGACCACCCACCTCGGCTTCGTCCGGCACGGCTTCGGCACCGACCGCCCCCGGACGACCGCCGCCTCCTCCCCCTCCCAGAAAGGGCGCTGACCGTGGCCCGCAGGCTGTTCGCGCTCGGCGCCCTCGCCGTCCGCCGTCCCCGCACCGTGCTCGCCGTCTGGGCCGTTCTCCTCGCGCTCGGCGTGTCGGCCTTCCTCGCCTTCGGCGGGACCCTCTCCAGCCAGGTGACCCTGCCCGGGACCCCCACCGCCCAGGTCGTCGACCAGCTCGCGGAGGAGTTCCCCGACGCCAGCGGCGGCAGCGGCACGGTCGTCTTCCACGCCGAGGACGGCGAGGCGCTCACCGAGGAGCAGCGGGCGGAGGTCTCCGCCCTCCTGGACGAGGTCGGCGGGCTCGACGGCGTCAGCGGCACCGTCGACCCCTTCGCGACGACCGCGCAGCGGCAGCAGCAGGTCGACGAGCTGGCGGCCGGTGAGGAGCAGCTGGCGGGGGCGCGGGCGGAGCTGGACGCCGGGCAGCAGCAGCTCGACACCGCCCGCGAGCAGCTGGCGGCCCTGCCGCCGGAGGCCCAGCAGGACCCGGAGGTGGCCGGCCGGCTGGCCGCCCTGGACGAGCAGCAGGCCCAGCTCGACGCCGGTCGGGCGGAGCTGGAGGCCCAGGCCCGCCAGGCCGACCTGGGCGCCCGCCTGCTCGCGGTGTCCGAGGGGGTCCGCCAGGTGTCCGAGGACGGCGGCACCGCCCTGGGCGTCGTCCAGTTCCCCGAGCCGCTGCTCGAGGTGCCCGCGGAGACCAAGGAGGCCGTCGCCGCGGTGCTGCAGGACGCGGACGTGCCGGGGCTGCAGGTCGAGCTGAGCCAGGAGCTCGTCCAGGAGGTCCCCGCGATCTTCGGTCCCGGCGAGGCGGTCGGGCTCGTGATCGCCGGCATCACGCTGCTCGTCGTCCTGGGGACCGCGCTCGCGGCCGCCGTCCCGATCGTCTCGGCGGTGGTCGGCGTCGCCGTCGGCGTGACCGCCGCGCTGTCGCTGTCGGGGGTGGTCGACATGCTCTCGGTCACGCCGGTCCTCGGCGTCATGCTCGGCCTCGCGGTCGGTATCGACTACTCCCTGTTCCTCCTCAACCGGCACCGCCGCCAGCTCCTCGACGGCATGCCCGTCGCCGGGTCCATCGCCCTGGCCACCGGCACGGCGGGCAACGCGGTCGTCTTCGCCGGGCTCACCGTCGTCATCGCGCTCGCCGCGCTCAACGTCACCGGCATCGGCTTCCTCGGCCTCATGGGCACGGTCGGTGCCCTGTGCGTCCTCGTGGCCATGGCCATGGCCGTCACCTTCACGCCGGCGGTGCTCGCGCTCCTCGGGACGCGCGCGCTGCGGCGCGGCGAGCGACGACCGCACGGGCGCCACGCCGCCCCGGCCACCACGACCGCAGCCGCCGGGGGCGGCGACGCCGGGGCCCGGGGGCGGCACGGAACGCAACCGCGCCCGATGCCGACGTGGCGCGCGGTCCTCACCCTCGTGCTCGGCGTGGGGCTGCTCGGGCTGCTGGCGGTGCCCGCCGCCTCGCTGCGGCTCGGCCTGCCGGACGGGTCGTCGGAGGCCGTCGACTCGACCCAGTACCAGGCCTACGTCCTCACCGAGCAGTCCTTCGGTGCCGGGGTGAACGGCCCCCTGCTCGTCGTCGAGGACCTCGAGCCGGCCGTGCCGGAGGAGGAGCGGCTCGCCGAGCAGGTACGTCTGGCCGAGCAGCTGGCGGCGGAGGAGGACGTCGCCGCCCTCGCGCCGATCGGCGTGTCGGACGACGGCACCGTCGCGGCCTTCCAGGTCGTCCCCGTCGAGGGACCCACCAGCGAGTCCACCGAGCAGCTCGTCCGGGACCTGCGGGCCGAGGGCTTCGGGGTCGCCGGGAGCGCGAGCGGCAACATCGACGTCTCGCAGCAGCTCGCCGACGCGCTGCCGGGCTACCTCGCCGTCGTGGTCGGGCTGTCGCTGCTCATCCTTGTCGTCGTCTTCCGGTCGCTGATGGTGCCGCTCACCGCGACCGCCGGCTTCGTGCTGTCCTTCTTCGCGACCCTGGGTGCGATCACCGCGGTGTTCCAGTGGGGCTGGCTGTCGTCGGTCTTCGGCGTCACCACTCCCGGACCGGTGCTCAGCTTCCTGCCCACGATCCTGGTCGGCATCATGTTCGGGCTCGCGATGGACTACCAGCTCTTCCTGGTGTCCGGCATGCGCGAGGCGTACACGCACGGGCTCGAAGCCCGGTCCGCGGTCACCGCGGGCGTGAGGGCCGGTCGTCGGGTGGTCGTGGCCGCGGCGATCATCATGATCGCCGTGTTCGCGGGCTTCATCAGCTCCGAGGCGGTCATCATCCGGTCGTTCGGCTTCGCGCTCGCCTTCGGCGTGCTGGCCGACGCCTTCCTCGTCCGGCTGCTCATCGTGCCCGCGGTCATGCACCTGCTGGGTCGGAGCGCGTGGTGGCTGCCGCGGCCGCTGGGGCGGCTGCTGCCGGACGTCGACGTGGAGGGGGCGTCGCTCGTCCGCGACCACGACGGCGACAGCACCCGCACCGCCCGCCGGACGGCGGGGGAGCGGGACGCCGACCCCAGCCCCGTCCCGTAGCGTCCGGCGGGGCGGAGGGCGTACGAGCGCCCCCGATAGCGTCGGGCGCGTGGACCTCGACGTGGACGCGGCAGCCGGCGTGCTACGGGCCGGTGGTCTCGTCGCCTTCCCCACCGAGACGGTGTACGGCCTGGGCGCGCACGCCCTCGACGAGCGGGCCGTCCGCCGCGTGTTCGAGGTCAAGGGGCGGCCGGCGGACAACCCCCTCATCGTCCACGTCGCGTCCCTCGACGAGGTCGACCGCGTGGCCGTCCCCACGCCGCTCGCCCGCCGGCTGGGCGGGCGGTACTGGCCCGGGCCGCTCACCGTCGTGCTGGACGCCCGGGTCGTCGTCCCCGCCGTGACCCGCGGCGGGCTCGGCACCGTCGCCGTGCGGGTCCCCGCGCACCCGCTCGCGCTGGAGCTGCTGCGGCGCTCCGGGCTGCCCCTGGCGGCGCCGAGCGCGAACCGGTCGGGCCGCCCCTCGCCGACGACCGCCGCGCACGTGCGGGCCGACCTCGGGGACACGGTGCCGGTGCTCGACGGCGGGCCGTGCACCGTGGGGCTCGAGTCGACGGTGGTCGACGCCCGGGGCGAGGTCCCGGTCGTGCTGCGCCAGGGCAGCGTGGGCGCCGAGGAGCTGGGGGCCGTCGCCGGCGCCGGGCCGCAGCTGGGGGCGTCGCCGGGCACCCGGCACCGGCACTACGCGCCGCGCTGCGAGGTCGTCGTGGCCGACCCCCGCGAGGGGGCGGCCACGGCCGCGGCGCTGGTCGCCCAGGGCCGCCGGGTCGCCCTCGTCGGACCGCCGGAGGCCCCGCACGGGGTCGAGCACCTCGCCTCCGTCGACGGCGCCGAGGACCTCGGCCGCCGGCTCTACGCCCTGCTGCGGGAGGCCGAGGACGTCGGGGTCGACGCGGTCGTCGTCGAGGCCGTGCCGGAGGACGGCGTCGGCCGCGCCGTCATGGACCGGCTCCGCCGCGCCGCCGAGCCCCGCTGAGGTCGCCCGCTGAGGTCGCCCCGCTGAGGCCGAGCCCCGCTGAGGCCGAGCCCCGCTGAGGTCGCCCCGCTGAGGCCGCCCGTCACCGGGTCGTCGCGAGCGCCTCCCCGGTGCCGGCGTCGAACAGGTGGGCACGGTCGAGGTCGACGGCGACGGACACCGACTCACCCGGCGTCCCGGTGACGGTCGGGCGCGCCTTGACCTTGAGCACCTCGCCGCCGACCTCGACGTCGACGATGGTCCGGTCGCCGAGCGGCTCCAGGCCGTACAGCCGCCCCGGCAGGCTCGCCTCGCTGCGCCGCTCGACCGAGAGGTCCTCCGCGCGCAGGCCGAGCAGCAGCGGCCGGCCCTCCTCCGCGGTCGCCCAGCGCGGGCGCGGCAGCGACCAGCCGTCGGAGCCGACGAGGCGGTCGCCCTCCGGGCGGCACGGCAGCAGGCTGATCCGCGGGCTGCCGACGAACCCGGCGACCCAGCGGTTGGCCGGACGCTCGTACACCTCGGTCGGCGTGCCGACCTGCTGCACCTTGCCCTCGCGCAGGACGGCGATCCGGTCGGCCATCGACAGGGCCTCGACCTGGTCGTTCGTCACGTACACGAAGGTCGCGCCGAGGCTGCGGTGGATGCGGGTGAGCTCGGTCCGCATCTCCACCCGCAGCTTGAGGTCGAGGTTGGTGAGCGGCTCGTCCATGAGGAACGCGCGCGGGGTGCGGACGAGCGCCCGGGCCAGCGCCACCCGCTGCTGCTCGCCGCCGGACATCTGGGCGGGCCGGCGCTGCAGGAGCCGCTCGATGTGGAGCAGCCCCGACACGCGCTCGACGGCCGACTGGATGTCGCCGGCCGACGCCTTGCGCGCGCGCAGCGGCGACGCGATGTTCTCGTACGCGGTCTTGCGCGGGTACAGCGCGTAGCTCTGGAACACCATCGCGAGGTCGCGTGCCGCGGGGGTGTCGCCGGTCGCGTCGCGCCCGTCGAGGTGGACCGCGCCGGCGTCGAGCTGCTCGAGGCCCGCGAGCGCCCGCAGCGTCGTCGTCTTGCCGGCCCCGGACGGTCCGAGCACGACGAAGAACGAGCCGTCGGGCACGTCGAGGTCGACCCCGTCCATCGCCTGCACGTCGCCGAACGCCTTGCGCAGGCCCTCGGCCCTCACGGTCCCCATCAGGCCACCAGCTCCTCGGTCGTCGGGTCGTACACGGGCGGGGCGCTGCCGGTGTGGCGCACGCCCACCAGGGCGTCGGGGGCGAAGCGGGCCGTCGGCGGCATCCGGACCCGCAGGTCCCGCCCGCCGCTGCTCACCACGTAGATGATCTCGTCGCCGAGCGCCTCGGCGGAGACCACGCGGCCGTCGACCGAGCGCTCGGCGCCCGGCGGCACGACCTCGAGCGACTCCGGCCGCACGCCCGCCACCAGCGGGCGGCCCCGGGGGGTGTCGGCCGGCGGCACGAGCGAGAGACCACCGGGGGCCTGCAGGGCGCCCTCGGCGACCTCCACCTCGAGGAGGTTCATGGGCGGGGAGCCGATGAACGCCGCGCAGAACAGGCTCGCCGGACGGTCGTACACCTCCAGCGGGGTGCCGACCTGCTCGACGCGGCCCTTGTTGAGGATCGCGATGCGGTGCCCGAGCGACATCGCCTCGACCTGGTCGTGGGTGACGTGGACCATCGTCGTGCCGAGCTGGGCCTGCAGGTGCTTGATCTCGGTGCGCATGTCGGCGCGCAGCTCGGCGTCGAGGTTGGTGAGCGGCTCGTCCATGAGGAACGCCCGGGGACGCCGCACGAGCGCGCGGGCGAGCGCCACGCGCTGCTGCTCACCGCCGGACAGCCGGGACGGGCGACGGTCGAGCAGCTCCTCGAGGCGGAGCATGCGGGCACCCTCCTCGACACGGGCGCGGACCTCCTTCTCCGGCAGCCCCTCCGCCCGCAGCGGGAACGCGAGGTTGTCGCGGGTCCGCAGGTGCGGGTACAGCGCGTAGAACTGGAAGACCATCGCGATGTCGCGCTCGGCGGGCGGCAGGTCGTTGACGAGCGTGTCGCCGATGCGGATGTCGCCGGAGGTCTGCCGCTCGAGCCCCGCGATCGCCCGCAGCGTCGTCGTCTTGCCGCAGCCGGACGGCCCGAGCATGACGAACAGCTCGCCGTCGCCGATCGAGAGGTCGACGCGCTCGACCGCGACGGTGCCGTCGGGGTAGCGCTTGTGCAGCTCGGTGATCTCGATGCCGGCCATCAGCGACGCACCGCCCCGAGCGTGACGCCGGCGACGAGGTGCCGGCGCACGAGGTAGGCGAACAGCAGCACGGGCGCGGCGAAGACGACGGCGGAGGCCGCGATGAGGCCCCAGTCGACGGTCGTGCCGCCGATGAGGCCCGCGATGGCGGGCGGCGCGGTGCGGACGTCGCCGCTGGAGGTGAGGAAGATGGCGAACACGAACTCGTTCCACGAGAAGATGAGGGCGAAGACCGCCGTGGCGGCGATGCCGGGCACGAGCAGCGGCAGGGTGAACTTCCAGAACGCCTGCAGGCGGGTGTACCCGTCGAGCATGGCGGCGTCCTCGTACTCCGCCGGCACCTCGTCGACGAAGCCCTTCATCATCCAGATGGTGAAGGGCACGTTGAAGGCCGCGTAGATGAGGATGAGCCCGAGCTGGGTGTTGATGAGGCCGAGCTCGCGGTACATGAGGAAGATCGGGATGACGACGACGATCGGCGGCATGAAGCGCGTCGACAGGATGAAGAACAGCTGGTCCTTCTTGCCCTTGACGTCGAAGCGCGAGTACGCCCACGCGGCCGGGACCCCCAGCGCGGTGGCGAGCAGCGTCGAGGCGCCCGCGACGAGGATCGAGTTGCGGAAGGCGACGGCGAGGTCGGAGGCGCCGGTGCCGCCGCGCTGCACGAACACGTCGCGGTAGTGCTCGAGGGTCACGTCGAAGCCCCAGAACTGGGCGGGCACCGCGTACACGTCGCGCCCCTCCTTGATGGAGGTCTCGATCATCCACACGACGGGGAAGACCATGACGACGGCGAGCACGAGCAGCAGGACGATCTCCACGGCGCCGCGCACGCGCGCGCCGGCGGGCCGGGCGGGCCGGGAGCGGCGGGGGCGGGAGCCGGCGCCGTCCGCGGGGACGGCCTCGGCGACGGTGGTGGCCACGGCGCTCAGCGCTCCTTGATCCGGTCGAGGTAGCGCAGGTAGAACTGCGCGAGGATGATCACCACGACGACCATGAGGATCCCGTAGGCCGACGCGGTGCCGGTGTCGAAGCCGAGGAAGGCGACCTTGTAGACGTGGAAGGACAGCGTCTCGGTCGACACCCCCGGGCCGCCGTTGGTGAGGATGAAGACGAGGTCGAACTGCCGGAAGGCCTCGATCGCGCGGAACATGACGGCGATGAGCAGCAGGGGCCACACCAGCGGCAGCGTGATGCTGCGGAAGCGGAACCACTCCGAGGCCCGGTCGATGGACGCCGCCTCGTAGAGGTACTTCGGCACCGCAGTGAGGCCTGCGAGCGCGATGAGCATGATGAACGGCGTCCACTGCCACGTGTCGACGACGATGAGCGAGAGCAGGGCGGTGCGCTGCTGCGTGAGCCACTCGACGCGACCGAGCCCTGCGGAGTCGAGCAGGCTGTTGACCACGCCGAACTGGGTGTCGAGCATGAAGCGCCAGAACAGCCCGACCACGACCGGCGACAGCATCATCGGCACGAGGAACAGCAGCGTGAGGAGCCCCTGGCCCCGCTTCCGCCGCGAGATCAGGTAGGCGATCGTGAAGCCGAGCACCGTCTGCAGCCCGACCGCGCACACGACGTACAGCAGGGTCGTGAGGGCGCGGCCGTGCACCTCCGAGCTCGTGACGACGTCGGCGTAGTTGGCGAATCCGACCCACGCGGGCGGGACGTCGCGGGTGACCGAGTACTCCGTGAACGACAGGTACAGCGCCCACAGCAGCGGGAACACCGACATCGTCAGCAGGAGCAGCATCGCCGGGGAGATGAACGCGACCGCGAGCCGGCGGTCGGTGAGGCGAGGGGGACGCCCCGGGGCGGGCGACGGCGACGCTGCCGCCGCCCGCACCGGGGCGTCCGTCGTGGTGGCCACCGGTCTCAGCCCAGCCCACCGCTGTTGTCGAGGACCTCCTGCTGCTGGCGCGCGATGTCGTCGATCGCCTGCTCGGGCGACTTCGCGCCGTTGAGGGCCGCGTTGACGTTCGTGTTCTCGATGTCGATGAGCTGCGCGTACTCCGGCACGTTCCACATGTCGCGCATCCGGGACACCGACTCCGCGAACACCGGGTTGAACGGCGCCGCCTCGAGGAACTCCGGCGACTCCAGGGCGTCGGTCCGGGCGGGGACGCCGCCCGCGGCCGCCCACGCACGCTGCACGTCGGCCTGCTCGAACCAGCGCATGAAGTTGAGCGCCTCGGCCTGGTCGGCCTCGGGGGCGTAGGCCGACAGGTGCATGCCCATGCCGCCGAGCGGGACGACGTCGGTCTCCTGGCTGGGCAGCGGCGCGAAGCCGAGCACCTCCTCGATCTCCTCGCGCGTCTCGCCGAGCGTGGACTGCGCGGGGTCGAGCAGGCCGCCGCTGGCGGCGATCCACTGGAAGGCGATGCACGCCTGGCCCTGCGCGACCGCGGCGTTCACCTCGTCGATGAACCAGTTGCCGGAGCCCTGGGCGGTGAGCGGCTTCATCTCGTTGACGAGGACGTCCATCGCCTTCTGGCCGGCCTCGTCGTTGATGACGCCCTCGATCTGGCCCTCGTCGGGGTTCCACAGCTCGCCGCCGTACACCCAGTTGACGGTGTTGTACGTGACGGCCGCGGCGTCGGAGCCGTTGGACTGGTGGAACGCGAGCCCGCTGACGCCGGGGTTGTCCTCCTGGCACTGGCCCGCGACCTCGATCATCTCGTCCCAGGTCTGCGGCGGCTCGTCGCCGATGAGGTCCTTGCGGTAGATCATCGTCCAGGTGTCGCCGAGCAGCGGCAGGCCGTACAGGCTCGCGTCCTCGTCGCGCTGGCCGGTCTCCGCCTGCGGGTACTGCCCGTACGCGGCGAGCAGGTAGGGGTCGTAG
The DNA here is from genome assembly GCF_037153975.1 of Aquipuribacter sp. SD81. Lineage (NCBI taxonomy): Bacteria > Bacillati > Actinomycetota > Actinomycetes > Micrococcales > Intrasporangiaceae > Aquipuribacter > Aquipuribacter sp. SD81. The sequence goes on along the minus strand of NZ_JBBAYJ010000030.1, from coordinate 25,610 downwards.
GCGTCGGTCTCGATGTTGTTCTCGATGAAGTCCGTGAGGTCGACGATGTTGCCGTTGGTCACCGCCTCACCGATGTGCTGGGAGTCGAGGATGGCGATGTCGAAGTCGGTCTCGCGCGCGGCGAACTGCGTGAACATCGCGTCGTGCCAGTTGGCGTTCGGCACGGTGTTGACCTCGATGGTGACGTTGGGCCGCTCCGCGCCGTAGTTCTCGTTGGCGAAGTCCTCGAGCAGCTGCGCCGGCGGCCACTCGAACCAGATGAAGCTGAGGGTGACGGGCTCGTCGGTGAGCTCCGGGATCTCGGCGGGGGCGGCGGCGGTGTCCCCGCCGCCCGCCCCGCACGCGGCCAGCGCCGTCACCACCAGCGCGGCCGTGGCCGAGGCGCGCAGGCCGCGCAGGCGGCGCGCGGCCCGTCGGGGTCGGGTGGGTGTCGGCATGGTGCCTCCTGGGTCAGGTTCGGATGGTGCGGTCGGGGTTGTCGTGCGGGAGCCGGTGGTGCGGGAGCCGGTGGTGCGGGAGCAGGTGGAGCCGGTGGTGCGGGAGCCGGTGGTGCGGGACGTGCGGGTGGGTGCGTGCCGGGGCGTGCCGTCGCTCACCACGACGTCGCCACGTACTGGGTCTCGAGGAACTCCAGGAGCCCCTCGGTGCCGCCCTCGCGGCCGAGGCCGGACTGCTTGGTGCCGCCGAAGGGCGCCGCCGGGTCGGAGACGAGGCCGCGGTTGAGCCCGACCATGCCGCTCTCGAACCGCTCCGCCAGGCGCAGGCCGCGGGCGAGGTCGCCGGTGTAGAGGTAGCCGACGAGACCGTGCTCGGTGTCGTTGACGTGAGTGAGCACGTCCTCGACGTCGTCGAAGCGGACGACGGGCGCGACCGGGCCGAAGACCTCCTCCCGCAGCAGGGCTGCGTCGTGGGGGACGTCCACGAGGACGGTCGGGGGGTAGAAGGAGCCGGGGCCGTCGGGGGCGCTGCCGCCGACCAGGGCCCGCGCGCCACGACGCAGCGCGTCCTGCACGAGCCCGTCGACCTTGGCGACGGCGGCGGCGTTGATGAGCGGCCCGCAGCCGGTCGAGGGGTCCGCCCCGGGCCCCACCCGGAGCGCGCCCATGCGGGTCGCGAGGCCGGCGACGAACTCGTCGTGGACGTCGGTGTGGACGTAGAAGCGGTTCGCGGCGGTGCACGCCTGGCCGCCGTTGCGCATCTTGGCGACCATCGCCCCGTCGAGGGCGTCCGTCACGTCGGCGTCGTCCAGCACGACGAAGGGGGCGTTGCCGCCGAGCTCCATGCCGCACTTGAGGACGTTGTCCGCGGCGGCGCGCAGCAGCACGCGCCCCACCTCGGTGGAGCCGGTGAACGACAGCATCCGCGTGCGCCGGTCGGCGAGCAGGGCCCCGACGACCGGACCCGGCTGCGACGTGGTGAGCACGTTGACGACGCCGGGCGGCACGCCGGCCTCCTCGGCGAGCGCCGCGACGGCGAGCGCCGTCAGCGGGGTCTCGGCGGCGGGCTTGAGCACGACGGTGCAGCCCGCGGCGAGCGCCGGCGCGAGCTTGCGGGTGGCCATGGCGGCCGGGAAGTTCCACGGCGTCACGAGCACGCTGACCCCGACGGGCTGGTACCCGACGAGGATCCGGTTCGCGCCGCTGGGTGCGTGGCCCAGGTGGCCGCGCAGCCGGACGGCCTCCTCGGCGTACCAGCGGAAGAACTCCGCGGCGTAGGCGACCTCGCCGCGGGCGTCACCGAGCGCCTTGCCGTTCTCGCGGCAGATGAGCAGCGCGAGCTCCTCGCTGTGCTCCCGGACGGCCTCGAAGAGACGCAGGAGGACCTCCGAGCGCTCGCGCGGGGACGTCGCGGCCCAGCCGGGGGCTGCGGCTGCGGCGGCGTCGAGGGCGTGCCGGGCGTCCTCGACGTCGGCGTCGGCGACGCTCGCGAGGACGGTCCCGGTGGCGGGGTCGGCCACCTCGAGCCGGCGGGCGCCGGTGGCCGGCCGCCACGAGCCACCGACGAGGAGGTCGGTCGGGACCGCGAGGGTGTCGACGAGGGGGGCGAGGGCGTGGTCGAGCACGGTCACCGCGCACCTCCCGCGGGGACGGCAGCCGCTGCGGACGCCGCGAGATCGACGTCGGGGGAGGCCACCTCGTCGCGGAGCGCCCCGCGGTCCCCGGCGTGCGCCGCCCGGACGATGCGCTCGAGCGCGTCGACGTCGAGCGGGCGCGGGTTGTTCTCCACCAGGCGGGCCGCATTCGTCGACTGCTCGGCGGTCCAGCGCAGCCGGTCCGCGGGCAGCCCGAGCTCGGCGAGCGTGCGGGGGATGCCGACCGAGGCGAGCAGCGAGGCGACGCGCTCGATGGCCTCGTCGGCGAGGTCCTCCGGGGAGGCCCCGGGGGCCGCCCCGAGCTCCAGCGCGAGCGCGGCGAGCTCCGGGACGCGGACGGGGCGGTTGAACTCCATGACGTAGGGCAGGAGCGCACCCACGCCGACCCCGTGCGGCGTGTGCGTGAGCGCGCCCACCGGGTACTGGATGGCGTGCGCGGCCGCGGTGCCCGCGGTGCCGAGGGCGAAGCCCCCGGCGGTCGCGCCGAGCATCATGGCCTCGCGGGCCGCGGCGTCGCCCGGGTCGGACCAGGCCCGGTGCAGGTGCGCGCCGATGAGCCGGACGCCCAGCAGCGCCCACGTGTCGGCGAGGGCGTTCTTGCCGACGAACACCCGCTCGCCGGGCAGCGTCGGCGCCGGGTCGCGCCGGACGGCGGTGAAGGCCTCGACGGCGTGCGACAGCGCGTCGGCCCCCGCGCTCGCGGTCAGCCCGGGCGGGCAGCCGTGGGTGAGCTCGGGGTCGCACAGCGCGGTGTGCGGGACGAGGTGCGGGCTGGAGATGCCGACCTTGCTCGTCCGGGCGGGGTCGGTGAGGACCGCCACAGGCGTGACCTCCGAGCCGGTCCCGGCCGTCGTGGGCAGGGCGACCAGCGGCAGCACCGGCCCGGGGACCCGCAGCTCGCCGTAGTAGTCCGAGGGCTCACCGCCGTGGGTGAGGAGGACGGCGACCGCCTTCGCGAGGTCGAGGCAGCTGCCGCCGCCCATGCCGACGACGACGTCCGGCTGGGCGGCCGCCGCGAGCTCGGCGCACCGGACGACCTGCTCGACGGGCACGTCCGGGAGCACCTCGGTGAACGCCGTCACCGTCACGCCGGCCGCCTCGAGCGAGGCGACGAGCTCGGCGAACTCCTCGGTCGCGCCGAAGCGCGCGTCGGTGCACACCAGCGCACGGCGGCCGAGCGCCGCGGTGACGGTGCCGAGGGAGTGCCGGTGACCGGCACCGAGCAGCACCTGTCGCGGCGAGCGCAGGACACCGAGCATGCTCATCAGTGAGCTCCAGGGGTAGGAGGTGAGGCTCCGACCCGGAGCCGCCACCCACGCCGTCGTGGGCGGTGACCGCTCCGGTCGTTTCCTATACGATCCAGCGGCCAGAGCATGGGGCAGCCCCTGACCGCCTGTCAATAGGCGGGGGCGTGACCGAATTGGAGGACCCCGCGGTGGACATCGACAGGCTGCTCGTCCCCACCGCCGTGCCCGACCTCGCGCCCGCGCCCACCCCGTCCCGTGCGCGCGGCCCGGCCGGCGGCGACCCGAGACCGCGCAAGCGCCTCGCCGACGAGGTGTACGACACGCTGCTCGCGCAGCTGATGTCGCTGCGGATCGTGCCGGGCTCCCGCGTCACCATCGACGCCCTCGCCCGCGAGCTCGGGGTCTCGCAGACGCCGATCCGGGACGCCCTCAACCGGATGGAGGCCGAGGGCCTCGTCGTGCGCGTGCACCACGCCGGCTACCGGATCCCGCCGCAGATCACCCGCTCCCGCTTCGAGGAGATGCTCGAGCTCCGTCTGCTGCTCGAGCCGCCCGCGGCCCGCCGGGCGGCGGAGCGCGCGACGTCGGAGCAGGTCAGGGGCATGCGCGAGGTGCTCGTGGACATGGCGCGGCTCGCCCAGGGCGAGGGGACGCTGGCCTACGGGGCCTTCGGCCGGCGCGACGCGGCCTTCCACGACCTCGTGGCCCTGGGGGCGGGCAACCAGCTGGTGCGGGAGGCGCTCGCGCGCCTGCACACGCACGTGCACCTGTTCCGGCTGCACCACGACACGCAGGCCACCTCGCTCGCCATGGGCGAGCACGAGCAGGTGCTCGCCGCGGTCGCCGGACGCGACCCCGACGGGGCCGCCTACGCCATGCGGCGCCACATCCTGCTGTCGGGCGAGCGCTTCGCCCGGCTGTTCGACGCGGCCGAGGGGACCCCGGCCCCGGACGGCGCGGCCTGAGGGTCCGGCCGACGTCCGGCCGGCCCCGGGCCGGTCGCGGACACGGCCTTGACGCGCGGCGCGAGCCGGGCCACTCTTGCCCTCGCATCCGATCAGATCGGATCGGATCCCGCCCCGAGGACGAGTGCGAGGAGACGCAGGTGCCCAGAGCGCTGCTCCTGACCGGCGACGCCGCCGAGGAGCTCGACACGATGTACCCCTACTACCGCGTGCAGGAGGGCGGCTGGGACGTCGACGTGGCCTCGCGCACCCTGCGCGACGTCCAGCTCGTCATCCACGAGTTCGACCCGAACAGCGACGCCTACGTCGAGAAGAACGGGCGCAAGCTGCCCGTCGACGTGCCGTGGAGCGAGGTCGACCTCGAGCGCTACGACGCCCTCATCATCCCGGGCGGGCGGGCGCCGGAGTGGATCCGCGTCGACGCGGACGTGCGCCGGATCACCGAGCACTTCTTCGCCCGCGACCTGCCCATCGCGCTCATCTGCCACGGCGCGCAGGTCCCCGCCGTGTACGGCCTGCTCAAGGGCCGCCGCACCGCGTGCTTCCCGCCCATCGCGGGCGACATGGAGAACGCCGGCGCGACGGTCGTCGACGCCCCCGACGTCGTCGACCGCAACCTCGTCTCGTGCCGGGGCTGGCCGGACATGCCGCAGTTCGGCCGGGTCCTCATGGAGGTCTTCGACCGCGCGGCCGCGCCCGTCCCGGCGTGAGCACGCAGCCGCCGGCCCGGTGACGGACGTTCGCACGACGTCCGTCGGCTCCCTCCCGGTCCGCCACCTCGACGCAGGCGACGGGCCGGCGGTGCTGCTGCTCCACGGCTCCGGCCCCGGCACGACCGGGGCCGGGTCGTGGGGCACGACGGTCGAGGCCCTCGCGGACCGGTTCCGGCTCGTCGCGCCCGACCAGGCCGGCTTCGGCGGGACGCCGCTGGCCCCGGGGAGCCGGGGCGGCCTCGCGGCGTGGACGGAGTCCGCCGCCGGGCTCATGGCCGCGCTCGGCCTCGACCGGTACGCGGTCGTCGGGCACTCGATGGGAGGCGCCGTGGCGCTGGCCGTCGCCGCCGCGCACCCCGACCGGGTCACGCACGTGGTCGGGGTCTCCGCCATGGGGGCGCCGGGTGCGCCGCTGTCGCCCGACCTCGACGCCCTGTGGGCGGCGCCGCCGGGACCGGAGGGCGCCCGCGACATGCTGCGGCGGCTCGTGCTCGACGACGCCCTGGTCACCGACGAGGCGGTTGCAGCCCGGGCCCGGGCGATGGAGGCGGGGTCCGAGCAGTTCGCCCGCCTGTTCCCCCCGCCGCGGCAGCGCTGGAACGACGACCTCGCGCTCACCCCGGCCGCGCTCGCGGCCGTCCGCGCCCCGGTGCTGCTCGTCAGCGGCGCGCAGGACCGGGTCACCCCGGTGCGCGAGACGGCGCTGCCGCTGCTGGAGGCGCTGCCGGACGCGCGCCTGCACGTGCTCGGTCGCTGCGGGCACGCGCCGGTGGTGGAGCAGCCGACCGAGACCCGGCGGCTGCTCACCGACTTCCTCAGCCGGGCCGGCACGCCGGCCAGGGCGTGACGGGGGGCTCACGAGCCCGGCTGGGGACACGGAGGGGCCCGGACGGGCAGGGGCGCGGGGGCCACCTGCCCGCCCGGGCCCGACGGCCGGGCCCGGACGACGCGTCTCAGACGCGGGCCGGCTCGCCCTCCCGGACGTCGACGGCCGGGTCGCCCTCGTGCCCGCCGGTGCCGGCCGCGCCGACCCGGCCGTCCGGGCCGTCCGGGCCGTCCGGGCTGGTCGCGGCGACCGGCTCGTCGTCCGTGTCGGCGTCGTCGGCGAAGGGGTCCGCCGCGTTCGCGGCGGCGTAGCGCCGCTCGTCGAGCAGGCCCTCACGCTTCGCGACGATCGTCGGGACGAGCGCCTGGCCGGCGACGTTCACCGCCGTACGGCCCATGTCGAGGATCGGGTCGACCGCCAGCAGCAGCCCGACGCCCTCCAGCGGAAGGCCGAGCGTCGACAGGGTGAGCGTCAGCATGACGACGGCCCCGGTGAGTCCCGCGGTGGCCGCCGAGCCGACCACCGACACGAAGGCGATGAGCAGGTAGTCGGTGAGGCCGAGCTCCACGCCGAAGAACTGCGCGACGAAGATCGCGGCGAGCGCCGGGTAGATCGCGGCGCAGCCGTCCATCTTCGTCGTGGCGCCCAGCGGCACCGCGAAGGAGGCGTACGAGCGCGGCACGCCGAGGTTGCGCACCGTCACGCGCTCGGTGACCGGCAGGGTGCCGACGCTGGAGCGGGACACGAAGGCGAGCTGGATGGCGGGCCACGCCCCGGCGAAGTACCGCAGCGGGCTCAGGCCGTGGGCGCGCAGCAGCACGGGGTACAGCACGAGGAGCACGAGGGCGAGCCCCGCGTACACCGCGCCCACGAAGGTGCCGAGCGGGGCGATCGCGTCCCAGCCGTACTGCGCGACGGCGTTGCCCAGCAGGCCGACGGTGCCGATCGGCGAGAGCCGGATGACCCACCACAGCACCTTCTGCACGACCGCGAGCGCCGAGCGGGAGAAGGCGAGGAACGGCTCGGCGGCCGCACCGGTCCGCAGCACCGCGACGCCCACGGCGATCGCGACGACGATGATCTGCAGCACGTTGAAGCTGAGCCCGGTCGACAGCGCGCCGTCGTCCGCCTGGGAGGTCGACGCCTGCAGGCCGAGGACGTTGGCGGGCACGAGGCCGGTGAGGAAGTCCAGCCACGACCCGGTGCTGGACGGCTCGGCCGCCGCGGCCGCGTCGACGCTCGTGGCGCGCCCGGGCTGCGTGAGCAGGCCGAGGCCGATGCCGATGCCGACGGACACCAGCGCGGTGATCGCGAACCACAGCAGGGTCTGGCCCGCGAGCCTCGCGGCGTTGGCGACCTGCCGGAGGTTCGCGATGCTCGCGACGATCGCGAGGAAGACCAGCGGCGGCACGATGGCGCGCAGCAGCGCGACGAACGTGGAGCCGACGGTCGCGAGCAGGGTGGCGAGCCAGTTGTCGGGCGGGCTGCCCGGTCCGAGCTCGCGGGCGACGACGCCGAGCAGGACGCCGACGACGAGCGCCGCGAGGACCTGGGCGGCGAAGGGGAAGCGCGACCGGCGGCGCGCCGGGGCGGTCGGAGCGGCGCCGGACGGCGCGGCGGTGCGTGCGGACATGGGTGTCTCCTGTGCGGGCTGGTCGAGCGGGACGGGTCGTGCAGGACCGGCGGTCCTAGGCGTCCCGACAGCCGCACGTCGTCACGCGGAGCAGGTCCACGTGCAGGCGCTCGCTGAGGTGCCACACGTTGCCCAGGCGCGCGGGCACGGAGGAGGTGGGCACGGAAGCGGCCAACTCGCCCGTCCCGCCGCGCATTCCCGGCCCGGGCGGCGGGACCGGCGCCCCGCGCAGGGCGTCCCCGTGGCGCGCAGGGGTGAATGGGCTACGCGGCGTGCACGGGACACGTCACCATGTGGTCGTGACGGCGCGGTGGGTCGCGGGGCTGCTGGTCGTCGCCGGTGTGGTGCTGGCGGGGCTGGCCCTCTGGGTGGCGCGCCGGCGCGGCGCCCACGCCGGCCGACCGCTGGCGGTCCTGCTCGTCGCGGCGGCGTGGTGGGGGCTCGCCGGAGCGGTCGAGCTCGCGGTCGACGACCCGCAGCGCGTGGTCCTGTGGGGGGACCTCAAGTACGTCGGCATCGTCGTCGTCCCGCCCGCGTGGCTCGTGTTCGTCCTCATGTTCACCGGGCGGCGCGCCTGGGTGACGCGGCGGCGCCTCGCGCTGCTCGCCGTCGAGCCGCTCCTCGTCGTGCTGGTGCTCGCGCTCCCGGGCACGCACGACCTCTTCCGGTACCTGCCGGCCGACGAGGCCGGTGAGGCGTTCCCCGTCGTGGCGACAGGTCCGCTGTTCTGGGTCCACGCCGCCTACGGCTACCTGCTGGTGGTCGTGGCGACGGCGACCTTCGTGCGGGCGCTGCTGCGCGCGAGCCGCGCCTACCGTCCGCTGTCGGTCGCGCTGCTCGTCGCCGCGCTGCTGCCGTGGTCGGCGAACGTCCTGTTCAACCTGCAGGTGGGGCCGTTCGCGCGGCTCGACCTCACGCCGTTCCTCTTCGTCCTCACCGGCGCCGTCCTCGTCGTCGGCCTGTGGCAGGGCCGCCTGCTCGTCCTCGCGCGCGTCGGGCGCGACGTCGTGCTGGACTCGCTGTCCGACGGCGTGCTCGTCGTCGACCCGCTCGGCCGCGTCGTGGAGGCCAACCCCGCCGCCGCGCGCCTCCTGAGCGACGGGGCGTCCCCGGTCGGGACCCTCGTCACCGACCTGCTGCCCCTGCACCCGGCCGCGCTCGTGCGCGTCGAGGGCCCCGCCGGACCGAGGGTCCTGGAGGTGCGCCGGTACCCGCTGCTGGACCGCGCGGGCGCTGACGCCGGCGAGGCGCTGCTGCTGCGCGACGTGACGGAGCGGCTGCTCGCCGAGGCCCGCATCGACCGGCTCCTGCAGGAGCGGACCCGGGTGGCCGCCGCGCTGCAGACCGCGCTGCTGCCGGCGGTCCTGCCGCAGGTGCCGGGGCTCCGCCTCGCGGCCCTGTACCGCCCCGCCGGACACGGGCGCGAGATCGGCGGCGACTTCTACGAGGTGTTCCCGGTGCCGGACGGGCGCTGGTGCGCGGTCCTCGGCGACGTCGCGGGCAAGGGTGCGGAGGCGGCTGCGGTCACCGCACGCGTGCGCTTCACCCTGCGGGCGCTGTCGACCGGCGCCGCGCAGGCCCCGGAGCTCCTCCGCGGCGTCAACGCCGCCCTCACCGCGGTCGGCGACGACGAGCGCTTCTGCACCCTCGCGCACCTGCTCGTGCGCCCGGGCCCGCTCGGCGCCGCGGTCGACGTCGTCCTCGCGGGCCACCTGCAGCCCCTGGTGCGCCGGCGCGACGGCCGCGTGGAGACCGTCGGGGAGCCGGGCACGGCGCTCGGTCTCGTGCCGGACCCGGAGCTGGCGCAGCGGCGGGTCGACCTCGGCGACGGCGAGCTGCTGTGCCTGTTCACCGACGGCCTCGTCGAGGCCCGGGACCCGGGCGGGGCCGAGCTGGGGGCGCAGCGGCTGGCCGAGGCCCTCGCGGGCTGCGACCCGGCCGACCTCGACGCCGTCCCGCCGCTGCTGGAGCGGGTGGCCCGCGAGTGGCACGGCGGGCCGCTCGACGACGACGTGGCCGTGCTCCTGCTGGCCGCCGCACCCGCGCCGGCCGGCTGAGCCGCCCCCACGGCCGGTCGGTCCACGGAGCCGCCGCGGCGCGGTGCCCGCGGCGCGGTCACGCGACGGCGGCGGCGTGCCACGAGCCACCAGCCACCAGCCACCAGCCACGGACGACCTGCGGCGCTGCGCGGGCCGCGCGCCCGCGATCGGGTCCGGCCGTGCGTGCCGGGTCGTGACACGGGTACGGGCGGACAACACGATGGCAGCAGACGACGGGAGGGCGCCGCATGTCGGGCCGCGAGGAGCGCCGCGAACAGCAGCTGATCCGGCTCACGACCGCTGGTCAGGAGACGCTCACGCTGCTCGTCGACCCCGCGGACGGGGACGTCGTCTACGAGGAGCTGCGCGCCGCGGTCGACGAGCCGGCGGGGCGGGGCCGCACGGCCGCGGAGCTGTCCTCGGACCGGGCGGGGCCCCGGTCGTGGGTCGAGAGGCTGACGGCGGGCCTGCCCCTCCCCGCGGTCGTGACGGACGCCGGCGGCCGGGTCGTGGAGGCGAACGCCCGCTCCTCGGCGCTGCTCGCCGTGCCGCTGCACCGGCTGCTCGGCGCCCCGATGGGCGCCTTCGTGTCGCCGGCCGACCAGGATCGCCTCGTCCGCTCCCCGCGGCGTCGGGACGCCGACACCCGGCGCCAGGAGGTGCGGCTCCGCAGCCGCGACGGCGAGGAGCACCGGGCGACCCTCGTCGGCCTGCCCGAGCGGGGGGCGGGCGAGCAGCGGACCCGCTGGTTCCTCCTGACCCACGACGCTGCGACCGCCCACCCGGAGCGCGCGCTCGCCGTCGCCGAGGCGGTCGCGCACACGGCCGCCCTGTCGCAGGCGTACCCGACCGGACGGACGCGCGCCGTCCTGCGATCGGCCGTGTCGTTCGTGACGCCGGTCGTGCCGGGCGCCGCGGGCAGCGGCCTCACGCTCGGCGACCCCGCTGCCCCCCGGCTGCAGCTGGGCGACAGCGAGTTCAGCCAGCGTGTCGACGGCCTCGAGGTCCTCCGCCTCGAGGGGCCGTGCGTGGAGGCCTACCGTCACGGCGCACCGGTGCTGTCCGGCGACGTCCGCCGCGACGGTCGTTGGCCTGTCCTCGCCGCCAGGGCCCCCGGTGTCGGACTGGTAGGTGTCGTGGCGACCCCGGTCCTCGTGCACGAGCGTGTCGTCGGGGTCCTGAACGTGTACGGGCAGGCCGGCGCGGCGGTCGGCGCGGAGTCCGTGTGCACGGCCCAGGTGCTCGCAGGTGCCCTGGGTGCCCTGCTCGGCGTGCTGCACGAGCGGACCGAGCTGGAGGAGACCGGCGAGCAGCTGCGCGAGGCGCTTCGGTCCCGGCCGGTCATCGACCAGGCCAAGGGGATCGTCATGGGGCACGACGTGTGCGACGCCGAGCAGGCCTTCCGTCGCCTCGTGCGGCACAGCCGCGACCACAACGTCAAGGTGCGCGACCTCGCGGCGCGGCTCGTGGCCGACCCGGTCCGCGTGCTGGAGCTGGGCCCTCCGGTCCCCGCCGGCCGGGGCCGCACGCGCCGACTGCGCAACGGGCTCGCCACGTAGCCGACGTCGCCTACGGCGCACCCCGCGGGCGCCTACACTGGCCGAGGCGCACCGGCCGGGACCGCCTGCCCAGGCGATGACCCGGTCCGTGCGCCGCAGTCGGAGGGGACGGCAACGGCCGTCCCCGGGCTGCCCGCCGCGGCGGGCGGCGGTGCGGTGCACCGGAGGAGTTGACGAGTTGGCCGGACGAGCCCAGCAGCCCCAGCGCGGCGGCGCGCGCGGCGGGACGGCCGTGCGCGAGCGCCGCCGGGACCGCGACCAGGAGGGGATCATCCCCCAGCTGGCCAAGGCGGTCCGCGAGGTCGAGGGCGCCGCGCGGCGCGGGCGGCTACGCCCCTCGGCGCGGACGACGTTCCAGGTCGTCGCGCTGCTCGTCCGCGAGGAGCGGGCGAGGGTCAAGGCCGACACCGAGCTCGGCGAGGCCTGGCGGACCGAGCAGCTGAAGCGCCTCGACGGGGTCGCGACGATCCTGGCGAAGACCGCGGCGCTCGACACCTCCGTCATCCAGCTGCTCGGCGACGACGCCGAGGTGAGCGAGGACGCCCGCATCCAGCGCCGCGAGATGTACGAGGCGGCCGGGCTGCAGGCGACGCCCCTGCCCGGCGACCGGCGGGGCGACCGGCGCACCGACCGCCGCCCGGAGCGGCCGGGTGCCGACGGCGCCGAGGAGCCCCAGGAGCGTCGCACGGTCCCGCCGTCGGTCGTCGCGCGCCAGCTCGCCAACCCCTTCCTGCTGCCGGACCACGAGGCCGCGGAGCGCCGGCGTCCGGTGCTCGGGCGCCTCAGCAGCTGGGAGCTGCTCGAGCCGCTGTTCCGGGCCTTCGAGGAGGGCGGCGGGTCCTCGTGCATGGAGCTGCCGGAGCCGGCGCCCGTCGCGCTGCCGGACTCCCTGGAGCTCATGCCGCACCAGGCCCGCGTCGTCGCCGCGGCGCGCGCCGGGCACCGCGAGTTCCTGCTCGCCGACGAGCCGGGCCTCGGCAAGACCGCCCAGGCGCTGCTCGCGGCGCAGGCTGCCGACGCGTACCCGCTGCTCGCGGTGGTCCCCAACGTCGTCAAGACGAGCTGGGCCCGGGAGGCACGGCTGTGGACGCCGCAGCGGCAGGTCACCGTCGTCCACGGTGACGGGGAGGACGTCGACGGCTTCGCCGACGTCGTCGTCGTCAACTACGACATCCTCGACCGGCACGTCGACTGGCTCGCCGACCTCGGGCTGCGCGGCATCGTGGTCGACGAGGCGCACTTCATCAAGAACAAGGGCTCGCAGCGCTCGCGCAACGTGCTGCACCTCGCCGACCGCGTGCGCGCCCGCATCATGCGCCCCCTCGTGATGGCGCTGACGGGCACGCCCCTCATCAACGACATCGAGGACTTCCAGGCCATCTGGGAGCTGCTCGGCTGGATCGACGAGGAGCGTCCCCTCGGCCCGCTCATGCGGGCGCTGGAGGAGACCGGCCTGACACCGGCCGACCGGGCCTTCTACCCGGCCGCGCGGCAGGCGGTCGTCGACCTCGGCATCGTGCGTCGGCGCAAGGTCGACGTCGCGGCCGACATCCCCGCCCGCCGCGTCGCCGACCTGCCCGTGGAGCTGGACGACGAGGCGAGCCGCGACATCCGCGCCGCGGAGCGGCGGCTCGCGCGCCGGCTCGTGCGCCGCTACGACGCCGCGCTGCTCGCGCGCCTCGGCGAGGGCGCGGACGTCGCGCGGCTGCCCGCCGACACCGCGCTCGTGCGGCAGGTCGCCGAGTGGGAGCGCGAGGGCGGCGAGGAGGCGGCGGGGGAGAACGTCTTCGCCCTCATGCGCCGGATCGGCCGGGCCAAGTCGGGGCTGGCCGCGGACTACGCCGCGCAGCTGTCGCACAACGTCGGCAAGGTCGTGTTCTTCGCGAAGCACGTCGACGTCATGGACGCCGCGGAGGAGACCTTCGCGCGGCGCGGCATCCGCTACGCCTCGGTGCGCGGGGACCAGACGCGGACCGCGCGCCAGGAGAACGTCGACGCGTTCGTGCAGGACCCCGAGGTCGCCGTGGCGGTCTGCTCGCTGACCGCGGCCGGGGTCGGCCTCAACCTGCAGGTCGCCTCCGACGTGGTCCTCGCCGAGCTGTCGTGGACCGCGGCCGAGCAGACGCAGGCGATCGACCGCGTCCACCGCATCGGGCAGGACCGGCCGGTCACCGCGTGGCGCGTCATCGCCTCGCAGACCGTCGACACGCGGGTCGCCGAGCTCATCGACAGCAAGGCCGGTCTCGCGGCCCGGGCCCTCGACGGGTCCGACGACGAGGTGACCGGGGCCGTGGACGTCCAGCTGGAGGCCCTCGTCGACCTGCTGTCGCGCGAGCTCGCCGAGCGCGCCGCGGCCTAGCCGCCGGGCGGCGAACGGGTCACAGCGGGGCCCTGTGCCCACCACAGGGTCCTGACAGGCACCGCGTCGAACCTCGGGTCACGAGCGGGACGGTCCCGCCTCGCAGACCAGGAGGTCGTCATGTCCCGTCGCACCACCACCATCGCCGTCGTCGGGGTCACCGGCGCGGTGGCCGCCGCCCTGCTCGGGGTGGGGGCCGCGGCCGCCACGACGGCCACCGACGAGGAGGGCGCCACCGGCTCGGTCGCCGACCGCGTCGCCGAGCGCGTGGAGGCCATCGCGGACGCGCTGAGCGGCCTCGTCGACGACGGCACCATCGACGCCGAGCAGGCCGACGCGGTCGCCGAGACGCTCGCGGACGCCGACGCCCTGCACGGACCCGGGCCGGGCGGGCACGGCCCGGGCGGTCACGGCGGACCCGGCGGGTTCGGCGGACCCGGCGGGCTCGGGCCGGGTGGCCGGCTGCTCGCCCTCGACACTGCCGCCGACACGCTCGGCCTCACCGTGCCCGAGCTGTGGACGGCCCTGCAGGCGGACGGCGCCACGCTCGCCGGCGTCGCGGCCGAGCAGGGCGTCGAGCGGCAGGAGCTCGTCGACGCGCTCGTCGCCCACGCCGAGGAGCGGCTCGCGGAGGAGGTCGACGAGGGCGACCTCACGCAGGAGCGCGCCGACGCCCTCGCCGAGGAGATCAGCACGCGCGTCGACGAGCTCCTCGACGCCGAGCTGCCCGACCGCGGCCCGGGCCGGTTCGGCGGCTTGGGCGACATGCCCGAGGCCAGCACCGACGGCAGCACCGACGGCAGCACCGACGGCAGCACCGACGGCAGCACGACGAGCACGCTCGACGTCTGACCGGCTTCCCCGGCGTGGCGGCGCGCCCGCCACGCCGGGGCCCCGTCCGTCCGCGTCCGTGTCGAGGGGCGGGGCGTCCGTCTGCGTTCGTGTCGACGGACGCGGCGTCCGTCTGCGTTCCTGTCGACGTGCGTGTCGCACAGCCGGCTCACAGGCAACCGACCCCCGTCGCACAGCGGGGACGAGCATGCTGGGCGCATGACGTCCCCCGCCCGGGCAGCCGCGCCCGCCCCGCTGCAGCGGCCGGACGGCTCGCCCGTCCGGGTCCTCGTGGTCGACGACGAGCGGTCGCTGACCGAGCTGCTCGCCATGGCCCTGCGCTACGAGGGCTGGGAGGTGCGGACCGCGGACGCGGGCGTCCCCGCCGTCCGCACGGCCAGGGAGTTCCGCCCCGACGCCGTCGTGCTCGACGTCATGCTGCCGGACATCGACGGGCTGGAGGTGCTGCGGCGGCTGCGGGGCAGCGGTGACGACGTGCCCGTCCTGTTCCTCACGGCCAAGGACGCAGTCGAGGACCGCGTCGTGGGGCTGACGGCCGGCGGCGACGACTACGTCACCAAGCCCTTCAGCCTCGAGGAGGTGGTGGCCCGCCTGCGGGGCCTCGTCCGGCGCAGCGGGGCCGCGTCGGCGAAGGCCGACGCGCGGCTCGTGGTCGGCGACCTCGTGCTCGACGAGGACTCGCACGAGGTGACGCGCGCAGGCGACGAGCTGACGCTCACCGCGACGGAGTTCGAGCTGCTGCGCTTCCTCATGCGCAACCCGCGCCGGGTGCTGAGCAAGGCGCAGATCCTCGACCGCGTGTGGCACTACGACTTCGGCGGCCAGGCGAACGTCGTCGAGCTGTACGTGTCGTACCTGCGCAAGAAGGTCGACGCCGGCCGGGCGCCGATGATCCACACGCTGCGCGGCGCCGGGTACGTGCTCAAGCCCGCTGCGGCCGGGTGAGGTGACCGCGCCCACGGGCGGGGCGGTGCGCCCGCGCCGGCTCACCCTGCGGCGTCGGCTCCTGCTCACCCTCGTGGCCGTCACCGCCGTCGTGTCCCTGACCGTCGGGGCCGTGAGCGTCGCCCTCCTGCAGGCCTTCCTCGTCGGCCGCCTCGACGACCAGCTCGCCGCCGCCGTGCAGCGGGCGAGCACCGCCCGCGAGCTCGGACCGCCGCGGTCCGGCCCGGGCGCCGACGACGCCGACGAGCAGGGGAGACCGGGCCCCGGGCCCGGTGGCCCGGGCTTCCTCCTGGTCCCCGGGCAGGCGGAGGGGACGCTCGGGGCCGAGGTCGACGACGGCGAGGTCACCGCGGCGGCCGTCCTGGACGGCCGCGGCCGCGCCCGCGGGCTGCCCGAGCCGGCCGGGAAGGTGGTGGCCGCCGTCGAGCCGGGCGCGCCGCCCCGCACCGTGCTGCTGCGGGGGCTCGGTCGCTACCGCGTGGTGGCGACGACGACCCCGGACGGCAGCACGCTCGTCACCGGTCTGCCGCTGGCCGCGGTCAGGGGCACCTCGTCCAGCCTGCTGCTCATCAGCGTGACGGCGACCGCGGTCGGGGTCCTCGTCGTGGTCGTCCTCGGCGGCGCCGTCCTGCACCGGGCGCTGCGGCCGCTGCGGGAGGTGACCCGCACCGCCACGCGCGTGCGAGCGCTGGACCTCGCCAACGGCGAGGTCGCCGTGCCCGACCGGGTGCCCGGGCACGTCGCGGCGACCGACGACGAGGTGGGCGAGGTCGCCTCCGCCCTCAACCGGCTGCTCGACCACGTGGAGGCGGCGCTGGGGGAGCGGCACCGCAGCGAGACGCGGATGCGCCGGCTCGTGGCCGACGCCAGCCACGAGCTCCGGACGCCGCTGGCGTCCATCCGCGGCTACGCCGAGCTGGTCCGCCGCCGTCCCGAGCCCGTCGCCGACGACGTCGCCGCGGCGATGGCCCGGGTCGAGTCCGAGGCGCGCCGGATGGGGGTGCTCGTCGACGACCTGCTGCTGCTCGCCCGGCTCGACTCCGGCCGCCCGCTCGCGCGCGAGCCCGTCGACCTCGTCCCGCTCGTCGTGAGCGCGGTCTCCGACGCCCACGCCGCCTCGCCCGCGCACCGCTGGCTCCTCGACCTCGACGCTGCCGGCGACGAGCCGGTCGTGGTGACCGGCGACGAGGCCCGGCTGCAGCAGGTCGTCGCCAACCTGCTCGGCAACGCCCGCGTCCACACCCCGCCCGGGACCACCGTCAGGTCGTCGCTCGCACGCGAGGCGGGCGAGGCGGTCCTCGTCGTGGCCGACGACGGCCCCGGGGTGCCCGAGGAGCTGCGGGCGACGGTCTTCGAGCGCTTCACGCGCGCGGACAGCTCCCGGTCCCGCGAGTCCGGCAGCACCGGCCTCGGCCTGTCGATCGTCGCGGCCGTCGTCGGGGCGCACGGCGGGACCGTGGAGTGCCCGCGGCGCGGGCACGGCGCGGCCTTCGTCGTGCGGCTCCCGCTCGCGGCCCCGGAGGCGGCGCGCTGAGGTCCAGGCGGTGCGCCGCGGGCGCCGAGGGGGCGCGCGTCAGTCGGTGCCGGCCTCCATCGCCGCCCGGTCGAGCAGGGCGTCGCCCTCGCTCACCCGGCCGCGCGAGGCGATGGCCTCGGCGCCGCCGGACTCCAGGTCGCCGATGAGCGAGCCGGGGCCCGCCGAGGCGCCGATGAGGGCGGCGTGGCCGTCGCCGACCATGCCGAGGGAGGCGTACTGCTCGAGGCGGGCGCGGGAGTCGGCGATGTCGAGGTTGCGCATCGTCAGCTGCCCGATCCGGTCGACCGGGCCGAACGCCGAGTCGACGGTCCGCTCCATCGACAGCTTGTCGGGGTGGTAGCTGAAGGCCGGTCCCTGGGTGTCGAGCACCGAGTAGTCCTCGCCGCGGCGCAGCCGCAGCGTCACCGAGCCGGTGACGGCCGTGCCGACCCAGCGCTGCAGCGACTCGCGGAGCATGAGCGCCTGCGGGTCCAGCCAGCGGCCCTCGTACAGCAGCCGGCCGAGCCGGCGGCCCTCGGAGTGGTACGTGGCGAGGGTGTCCTCGTTGTGGACGGCGTTGACGAGCCGCTCGTAGGCCGCGTGCAGGAGCG
Source organism: Aquipuribacter sp. SD81 (assembly GCF_037153975.1). Classification (NCBI taxonomy): domain Bacteria; kingdom Bacillati; phylum Actinomycetota; class Actinomycetes; order Micrococcales; family Intrasporangiaceae; genus Aquipuribacter; species Aquipuribacter sp. SD81. The sequence goes on along the minus strand of NZ_JBBAYJ010000030.1, from coordinate 8,253 downwards.
CCATGCCGGGCGCCTCGTAGATGCCCCGGCTCTTCGCTTCGATGATGCGGTTCTCGATCTGGTCGGACATGCCGAGCCCGTGCCGGCCGCCGACCGCGTTGGCCGCGAGCACGAGGTCGACGGGGGAGTCGAAGTGCTGCCCGTCGATGGCGACGGGACGGCCCTGCTCGAAGGTGACGGTCACGTCCTCCGGGTCGACGTCGACCGCGGGGTCCCAGAACCGCACGCCCATGATCGGCTCGACGAGCTCGATGCCGTTGTCGAGGTGCTCGAGCGCCTTCGCCTCGTGGGTGGCGCCCCAGATGTTGGCGTCGGTCGAGTACGCCTTCTCGGTGCTCGCCCGGTACGGCAGGTCGCGGGCCTGCAGCCACTGCGACATCTCGGTGCGCCCGCCGAGCTCGTGGACGAAGGCCGGGTCGAGCCACGGCTTGTAGATGCGCAGCGACGGGTTCGCGAGCAGGCCGTAGCGGTAGAACCGCTCGATGTCGTTGCCCTTGTACGTGCTGCCGTCACCCCAGACCTGCACGTCGTCGGCGAGCATCGCCCGGACCAGGAGCGTCCCGGTCACGGCCCGGCCGAGCGGCGTGGTGTTGAAGTACGGCCGGCCGCCGGAGCGGATGTGGAAGGCACCGCAGGTCAGCGCGGCGAGACCCTCCTCGACGAGGGCCTCGCGGCAGTCGACCAGGCGCGCGACCTCGGCGCCGTAGTCGTGCGCGCGGGTCGGGACCGAGGCGATGTCCGGCTCGTCGGCCTGGCCGAGGTCGGCGGTGTACGTGCACGGCACCGCGCCCTTCTCCCGCATCCACGCCACGGCGACGGACGTGTCGAGACCACCGGAGAACGCGATGCCGACCCGCTCGCCGACGGGCAGCTGCATGAGGACCTTGGACACGACGCGAGTCTTGCATGACTATGCAGAGTCATGCAAAACGCTTCATGACGGGCTGAGGGAGCCCGGCCGCGCGACGTGCGGCAGGTCGGCGTCGGCGCACCAGGCCGGGCGCGGCCGGCCGAGCAGGAACCCCTGGACGAGGTCGACCCCGAGCGCCCGGAGCACGTCGAGGTCGGCCTCGGTCTCCACCCCCTCGGCGCACACGCGCGCGCCGTCGGAGCGCGCGAGCTGCAGCAGGGCGCGGACGAGGCCCTCCCGGGCCGGGTCGGTGCCGCAGCCGGTGACGACGCCGCGGTCCAGCGTGATGAGGTCGGGCCGGATCGCGAGGACGCGCGCGAGGTCGCCCGCGCCCGCACCGAGGTCGTCGACGGCCACGCGTGCGCCCCGCTCGCGCAGCGCCCGGACCGCGTCGGCGTGCACGGCCCAGTCCGGCACCCGGTGGTCCTCGCCCAGCTCGACGACGACGTCGTCGAGGCGCGCGGGCAGCCCGGACCAGAAGCGCTCGCTCGCCAGCGCCGCGCCGGACACGTTGACGTGCAGCGCCGTGCCGGGCGGTCGCCCGGGCAGGGTGAGGGCGCGACCGACGGTCTCGAGCTCGAGCAGGTCGCCGAAGCCCTCGGCCCACGCGGCCTCGAACACGCCCGTCACGTCGCCGGAGTGGGGGAAGCGCGCGAGCGCCTCGTGCGCCACGACCGCCCCCGTCGCCAGGTCGACGACCGGCTGCACGGCCACCGCCACGTGGTCGACCCAGGTGGGCAGCAGGCGGGCGGAGCTCTCGCCGTGCACCGCGACGCGGTCGCGTCCCCGCCGCTTGGCCTGGTACAGCGCCTGGTCGGCGGCGGCGACGGCGGCGCCGGGCTCGGTGCCCGGCTGCCAGCGGGCGACGCCGGCGGAGAAGGTCTGCCCGTGCGGGGTGAGCGCGCGCAGCCGGTCGACGGCGTGCCGCGCGGCCACAAGGTCCGACCCCGGCAGCAGGACCGCGAACTCCTCCCCGCCGTAGCGGGCGAGCAGCCGGCCCTCGCCGAGGCCCGCCGTCCACGCGGTCGCGGCCTCGCGCAGGAGCTCGTCGCCCCGCTGGTGCCCGTGGGTGTCGTTCCAGCGCTTGAAGTGGTCGACGTCGAGCATCGCCACGCACAGCGGCTCGCCGGACGCGTCGGCGTCGTGCACCGCCCGGGACAGCTCGAGGTCCCACGTGCGCCGGTTCGGCGTGCCCGTGAGCGGGTCGAGCCGCGCGACCGCGGCCAGCTGGACCGCCTGCACCCGCACCTGGTCCAGCAGCCCGGCCATGCGGACGAGCACGAGCAGCGACAGCACGATGGCGCCGACGCCGATCGTCGCCCACGCGACGTCGCCGTCCTGCACCCCGTCGGCCACGAGGGTGGCCCCCGGCAGGCTGAGCGCGGCCGCGAGCATCGCCAGGCGTACCCGGCCGGGCGCCTGCTCGCGGTCCGGCGGCCGCTCGGTGAGCACGCGCATGTCCCGGCTCAGCGCGGCGCCGGCGATGAGCACGTAGCCGGCCAGCCAGCCGAGGTCCATCCAGCGGTTGACGTCGGTGTAGCCCGTCGACACCGCGGCGACGTTCCACGCCGCGTCGGTCACGAGCGTCACCCCGAGGGAGGCGACCAGCAGCCGGAAGGACAGCGTGCGGGCGCCCGGTGTGGTGGCGAGCCGCGCGAGCATCGCGAGCAGGAACAGGTCCCCGGCGGGGTAGGCGGACGACACGAGCTTGCCGAGCAGGCTCGCGGTCGTGTCGGTGGCCGCCGGCACGACGACGAAGGCGACCGTGGGCACGGCGACGCCGATGGTGACGATCGCGGCGTCGAGCAGGGCGGTGCCGTCGCGGCGCTGCCGGCGCGAGCGCACGAGCTGCAGGGCGCCGAGCGCGAGCAGGCCGTAGCCGGACAGGTAGAGCACGTCGGACCAGGCCGGCCAGTAGCCGAGCCGCCACACCTCCGTCTCCAGGACGAACAGCAGGTCGCCCGCGACCCAGGCGGAGTACCCCGCGAGCAGCAGGGTCCACGGCAGCACCCGGACCGGGCGCCGCAGCGCCAGCCCGGTCCAGCCGACGAGGAGGGAGCCGACGGCCAGGGCGGGGTAGGCGACGTCGGAGGCCCGGCCGTCCACGGGCAGGAAGGGGTACCCGAGGACGCCGAGGGCGACGGCGCCGAGCAGGACGCCGAGAACACGGTCCACCTCCTACGGGTCGGCACGCGTGACGGCGGGCCGGAGCGGGCGACCGGGTGACGCGTTTGACCGGGCGGACCAGAACGGTCCACCATCGGACCACCATGGTCATGCACACGACCTCGCCGGTCGTCTCCCGTCGCGCCCCCGTCCGCCCGTCCCCGGAGCAGATCGACGCCGCCATCCTCGACACGGCGGCGGAGGTCTTCGCCCGGCACGGCTTCGCGGGCACCTCCGTGCAGCAGGTCGCGGACGCCGTCGGCTACTCCAAGACGGGCCTGCTGCGGCGGTTCCCGTCCAAGCAGGCGCTGTACGACGCGGCCGTCGAGCACGTGACGACCGAGGTCCGCGCCCTCCGCGGCCGGCTCGAGGGGCAGGGCCCGGCCCGCCGGCGCGGCTTCCTCGCCTCCGCGGCGGCCGCGGCCTTCGCCCGGCCCGGAGTCGTCCTGCTCATGATCGAGGCGCTGCAGGAGGGCGCGGACCTGCCGCACGCCGACCGCCTCGACGCCCTCGCCCACGACCTGCTCGCCGCGCTCACCGAGGACCTCGCCGAGCCGCACGACCGGCTGCGGGCCGTGATGGCCCTGCAGCTGGTCGCCAACACGGCGCTGCTCACCCTCGAGCCGCAGGCGCCGCTCGGCGACCTGCCGCCCGCCCAGGTCCAGGAGCTCGCCGTCGAGGCCGCCGTCGCGGTCCTCGGGGCGGGCCCCGCGCCCGCCTGAGACCCCCCCGACCCTTCCGTCCCGCCGCCCCGTACGCCCCGACACCGCACGAGGACCGCTCATGTCGTCGCACCTGTACTCCTTCGGGCGCCTCGCCCACCGCCGCTGGCGCCTCGTCCTGCTCGTGTGGGCGCTCGTCGTCGGGCTGGTCGGCACGGCCGCGCTCACGCTGTCGCAGGGGACGACGACCTCGTTCTCGATCCCCGGCACGGAGTCCCAGCGCGCGCTGGACCGGCTCGACGCCACGTTCCCGCAGGTGTCGGGCGCGTCCGTGCAGTACGTCGCGCGGGCCGCGGGCGGTGACGTGAGCGACCCGGCCGTGCTCGACGCGGTCGCGGGGGTCGTGGCCGACCTCGAGGACCTCGGCGGCGTCGCCGCGGTCGCCACCCCACTGGACGGGACCGGCGGGCTGGGCGAGGACGCCCAGGTGTCCGCCGACGGCGACACGCTGCTGCTGAGCGCCCAGCTGGAGGTGGGCGGCGACCAGGTCACCACCGAGCTGCAGGACGAGCTGCTCGCGGTCGGCGAGCGCGGCAGCGACGGCGCCGTCACGTGGACCGTCGGCGGCGACGCGTTCGGCGCGGGCACGCCGGCGCTGGGGGCCACCGAGCTCGTCGGGGTCGCCGTCGCCCTGCTCGTGCTCACGCTCACCCTCGGCAGCCTGCTCGCCGCCGGCATGCCGATCCTCACGGCGCTCGTCGGCGTCGGGGTGTCCATGGCCGCGGTCTTCGCGGCCACCGCCGTCGTCGACCTGTCGGCGACCGCGCCGATGCTCGCCGTCATGATCGGCATCGCGGTCGGCATCGACTACGCGCTGTTCGTCCTCGCGCGCCACCGCGACCAGCTCGCCGAGGGCATGGACCCGGAGGAGTCCGCCGGCAGGGCCGTCGCCACCGCCGGCTCGGCCGTCGTCTTCGCCGGCCTCACCGTCATGATCGCGCTGGCCGGGCTCGCGGTCGCGCGCATCCCCTTCCTCACCGTGATGGGCGTCGCGGCGGCGCTCACCGTCGGCGTCGCGGTGGTCGTCGCCCTCACGCTGCTCCCCGCGGTCATGGGCATGCTGGGGCGCCGGCTCGTGCCGCGGGCGCCCCGTGCGCGCCGCGGCGGGGCGGCGCGGCGGCCCCGCACCACCGTGTGGCAGCGGTGGGTCCGGGTCGTCACCGCGCGCCCGCTCGTCACCGTCGTCCTCCTCACCGCCGGCCTGCTCGTGGCCGCGGTGCCGGCGCTCGACCTCCGCCTCGCGCTGCCCGACGCCGGCAGCGCCGCGCAGGGGACCCCCGCCCGGGAGACGTACGACCTGCTCGCCGACGAGTTCGGCCCCGGCTTCTCCGGCCCGCTCGTCGTGACCGGGGACATCGTCGCGAGCACGGACCCCCTCGGCCTCGTCGAGGCCGTCGCCGACGACCTCGAGGCGCTCGACGGCGTCGAGGCCGTGCCCGTCGCCACGCCCAACGCGGGCGCCGACACGATGGTCGTGCAGGTCGTGCCGGAGGGGGGACCGAGCTCGGACGCCACGCGCCGGCTCGTGCAGGACATCCGCGACCTGCGCCCGCAGATCGAGGCGGAGCACGGCGTCGAGATCGCCGTGACGGGCGCGACCGCCGTCGCCATCGACATCTCCGACCTGCTGCTGCGCGCGCTGCTGCCCTTCGTGCTGCTCGTGGTCGGGCTGTCGCTCGTGCTGCTCGCGATGGTCTTCCGCTCGGTGTGGGTGCCGGTCAAGGCCGCCCTCGGCTACCTGCTGTCGATCGGGGCCGCCCTCGGCGCCGTGGTCGCGGTGTACCAGTGGGGCTGGCTCGAGGGCCCGCTGCACACCGTGTCGACCGGTCCCGTCATCAGCTTCATGCCGATCCTGCTGCTCGGCATCCTCTTCGGCCTCGCGATGGACTACGAGGTGTTCCTCGTCTCGCGGATGCGCGAGCACCACGTCCACGGCGAGGACGCCCGGACCGCGGTCCGGACCGGATTCGCCTCGGCCGCGAAGGTCGTCGCCGCGGCCGCCGTCATCATGTTCGCCGTCTTCGCGGCCTTCGTGCCCGAGGGCGACGCGACCCTGCAGCCCATCGCGCTCGGTCTCGCGGTCGGGGTCTTCGTCGACGCCTTCGTCGTGCGCATGTCCCTCGTGCCGGCCGTCATGACGCTGCTCGGCGAGCGCGCGTGGTACCTGCCCCGCTGGCTGGACCGGGCGCTGCCGTCCTTCGACGTCGAGGGCGAGGGCATCGCGCACCAGCTCCGCCTCGCGGACTGGCCGGGGCCCGACGCGGGCCCCGGCGTGCACGCCCGCGGCCTCGAGGTCCGCGACGGCGAGCGCGTGCTGCTCGGCCCCGTGGACCTGGCCGTCGACCCGGGCGGGCTGCTGCTCGTCGAGGGCGGCGAGCGGGTCGCCCGCACCGCGCTCGCCATGGCCCTCACCGGCCGCACCCGCCCCGACGGCGGGGACGTCAAGGTCGCCGGCGCGGTCCTGCCGCAGCAGTCGGCCGCCGCCCGCCGCCGCACGGCGCTGCTCCGGGCGGTCGAGCACCGCGACGGCCACGCGCTGCTCGGCGCCGTCGACGCCGCCCTCGCCTCGCGCCGGCCCCCGGTGGTCGTCGTGGTGGAGAACCTCGAGCGCCTCGCCGACCCGCGCGAGCGCCAGCTCGTCCTCGACCGCCTCGGCGTGGCCGCCGCCGGCGGCACGGCCGTCGTCGTGACGGCCGGCCGGGAGGCCGCCGCCGCGCTGCGGCTGCCGGTGCACGCGCCCACCACGACGGTCTCGCTCGACCGCCCCGACACCCCCGCCGACCCCCGCCACGCCGCCGCCCCCGTGGCCGCGCTGCCCGCTGGAGACCCCGCATGAGCCACCCCGACACCCCGGCCGGCGCGCACGTCGCGCGTCCCCGCCGACGCACCCGCCTGCTGCGCCTCCTCGGCCTCGCCCTGGTGCCGGCCGTCGTCGCCGGCGGCCTCACGTGGGGCCTGTACGACCCGGTCGGCCGGCTGGACCGGATCGAGGCGGCCGTGGTCAACCTCGACGAGCCCGTGACGGTCGACGGGCAGTACACGCCGCTCGGCCGGCAGGTCGTGGCCGCCCTCACCGCCGGGGTCGGGGTCGACGGCGAGCCGCTCGACCTCGCCGCGACCGGCACGAACCTCACGTGGGTGCTCACCGACACCGACGGCGCCGAGGCCGGCCTCGCGAGCGGGCGCTGGGCCGCCGTGGCCACGATCCCCGAGGACTTCTCGGCCGCGGCCACCAGCGTCGGCTCGGACGACCCCGACGAGGCCCGCCGGGCCGTCATCGACCTGCAGACCGCCGAGGAGGGCCCGGTCGCCGACAGCGCGCTCGCCGGGCTCGTGGGCGACGTCGTCGCCGCCGCGCTCGCCGAGGAGCTGTCGAGCACGGTCGTGGAGAACGTCTACCTCGGCCTCGACACCCTCGGCGGCGCGCTGACGGAGGCCGCCGACGGCGCGGGGCAGCTCGGCGACGGGACGGAACAGCTCGCCGACGGCCTCTCGCAGACCGACGACGGGGCCCGGCAGCTCGCCGACGGCGTCGAGCAGCTCGCCGACGGCACCGAGGAGCTCGCCGGCGGGACGGGTCGGCTCGCCGACGGCGCGGGTGCGAGCGCCGACGGCGCCCGGCAGCTCGCCGACGGCACGCAGCAGCTCGCGGACGGCTCGCAGGAGCTCGCGGGCGGGACGGGTCGGCTCGCCGACGGCGCGGGTGCGAGCGCCGACGGCGCCCGGCAGCTCGCCGACGGCACGCAGCAGCTCGCGGACGGCTCGCAGGAGCTCGCGGGCGGGACGGGTCGGCTCGCCGACGGCGCGGGTGCGAGCGCCGACGGCGCCCGGCAGCTCGCCGACGGGACGCAGCGGCTCGCGGCCGGTGCGGCCACGCTGCCGCGGGACACGCGCGCCCTCGCGGACGGTGCCGACCAGGTGGCCGACGGCACCGAGGAGCTCGCCGGGCGCCTCGGGCAGCTGGCGGACGGCGTCGACGAGGCGGCCACCGGCGCGGCCGGCCTGCCCGGCGGGACCGGGGCGCTCGCCGACGGCGCCGCCCAGGTCGCCGACGGCGCGACCGAGGTGGACGCGGGCCTGCGCGAGCTCAACGCGAACCTCGGGCGGCTCGACGCCGGCCTGGCCGGTGCGCTCGAGCAGTGCGGCCTCGACCCGGCCGCCGACTGCTCCGACCTCGCCGACCTCGCCACCCTCGCCACGGGCGTCGCCGCCGGCTACGACCGGCTCGCCGAGGAGGGCACCGCGCCGCTCGCGGCCGGGGCCGCCGACCTGTCCGACGGTGCGGCCGAGCTCGCCACCCGCGTGCAGCCGCTGCCGGGTGGGCTGCGGGACGCCGCCGACGGCGCCGCCGCGGCCGCCGACGGGACGCAGGAGCTGGCCGCCGGCGCCCGCCGCGTCGCCGACGGCCTCCACCCGCTCGCCCACCGGCTGCCGGCCCTCCCCCCCGCCCTCGGC
>NZ_JBBAYJ010000029.1 GCF_037153975.1 Aquipuribacter sp. SD81 | reverse complement strand
TCTCAAGAAACGGACGCACACCCACACCAACCCGCCAAGGCCAGCACCGGGGCAACCCGCACACCCTACGACACCCGGGGACGTGGGTCGAGGTCTGGCCTCGCGCTCACGACCCTGTCCGAGTGCTCCAGGGCGGCCGTCCGCGGGGCCTGCCACCTCTCGGTGCCGGGCGCCTCTCTCGGCGGCGAGAGGAAAAGTTACGGGTGGGTGGCCGCCGGGTCAAATCGGCAGGTCAGCCGCCTGCGGGGCCCTTCGCAGCCGCGGTCGAGCCCTCGCGGACGGCGGCGGCCAGCGCCCGCTTGCCACGGCGCAGGACCGCCACCTCCCCGTGCAGGAAGTCACCCGGCTGCAGCAGCGCCTCGGGGTCGGCGGCCCTCACGTTGTTCACGCTGACGGCGCCCTCGCCGATGCTCCGCCGCGCGGCGGAGCGGCTGGGGGCCAGACCGCTGTCGGCGAGGACCTGGGCGAGCGGGCTGCCCGGGCCGGCGGTCGCGCGGGGCAGCTCCGCCGCCGCGTCCCGCACGGTGGTGACGTCGAGGGCACCGAGCTCGCCGCCGCCGAAGAGGGCCGCGGCCGCGGCCTCCACCGAGGCCGTCGCACCGGCTCCGTGCACGAGCGTCGTGAGCTCCCGGGCCAGCCGCCGCTGTGCCGCACGGGCCTGCGGCCGCGCCGCGACCTCCTCCTCCAGCGCCCCGAGGTCGTCGGGGCCGATGTCGGTGAACAGCCGCAGGTACCCCGCCACGTCGCGGTCGTCGCTGTTGAGCCAGAACTGGAAGAAGGCGTACGGCGAGGTCATCGCCGCGTCGAGCCAGACCGTGCCGCCCTCGGTCTTGCCGAACTTGGTGCCGTCCGCCTTGGTGACCAGGGGCGTGCTCAGGGCGTGCACGGACACGTGCTCGACGCGGTGCAGCAGGTCGACGCCGGAGGTGAGGTTGCCCCACTGGTCGTTGCCGCCCGTCTGCAGCCGGCAGCCGTAGCGCCGGTACAGCTCGAGGAAGTCCGCGGCCTGCAGCAGCTGGTAGGAGAACTCCGTGTAGCTGATCCCGTGCTCGCTCTGCAGCCGGGCGGCCACCGCCTCCTTCGCGAGCAGCCGGTTGACGCGGAAGTGCTTGCCGACGTCCCGGAGGAAGTCCAGGGCGGACAGCCCGCCGAGCCAGTCGAGGTTGTTCACCACGAGCGCGGCGCCCGGCCCCTCGAGGTCGAGGAACGGCGACACCTGCGCACGGATGCGCTCGACCCACTCCGCGACCGTCTCGGGGCTGTTGAGGGTCCGCTCGGCGGTCGGTCGCGGGTCGCCGATGAGGCCGGTCGCCCCGCCGACGAGCGCGAGGGGCCGGTGCCCGGCCCGCTGGAAGCGCCGCAGGGTGAGCAGCTGCACGAGGTGGCCGATGTGGAGGCTCGCGGCGGTCGGGTCGAAGCCGCAGTACAGCGTCACGGGACCCGCCCCGAGCTCGCGCTGCAGCGCGTCGGGGTCGGTGCTCTGCGCGACGGCGCCGCGCCACTGCAGCTCCTCCCACAGGCCGGGCGAGGTGCTCGTGCCGCTCACGGGTGTCCTCCAGCGGGGTCGTCCTGCGGGTCGGGGGCGTCGGCGTGCGCGCCGGCCCCGGGGGTCTCGCCGGGGCGCCGCCGCCGCGCAGCAGCACGGTACGCGGACACGTGCCGGCTGCTCGCGTCCCACCACCGCCAGGGTGTCGCGGCCCCGTCCCCGGCGACGCCGACGCGGGGCCCGTGCGCGGGGTCGGGCGGGCGCTGCCCGGGCAGCAGGCGGACCGGGGAGGTCGGGTCGCACAGGTCGGCCCCGTCGTGCCTGCCGTCCAGCCCCAGCGCCTGGGCGAGCCGGGCCGGCCCGCGGGCGAGGTCGCGTGCGGTGCTGCCCGGGGGCCTGCGCGTCCGCGCCGCCGCCTCGCCCCCCACGACCTCACCGGCGCGCAGGAGCACGGCGCCGGCCTCCCCCGGCAGGTGGGCGACGACGTTGACGCACCAGTGCATGCCGTAGGTGAAGTACACGTAGAGGTGGCCCGGCTCGGAGAACATCGTGCGGTTGCGCGGCCGCAGCCCGCGGTGGGCGTGCGACCCCGGGTCCTCCCCCGGTCCCGCGTACGCCTCGACCTCGTCGACCCGGACCGTGACGAGCCCCGCCTCCTCCCCGGACCGCCCTGCCGCGGCCCCGGGACCGCTGACCAGCAGCGTCCCGAGGAGCGCGGGCGCGACCTCCTCGGGCCGCCCCACGAGGAGCGAGCGGTCGACGGGCGCCCTCAGCCCGCCCACCCGACGGCGTCCTCCAGCCTCACGCGCAGCTGCTCGCGCTGCTCGGTCACCCGCACCGGTGCCGTGCCGCCGACGGCGTCCCGGCTCGCGAGCGCACCGGCGACGTCGAGGACCTCCCGCACCGCGGGGTCCAGCGCGGGGCTGATGCCCGCGAGGTCGTCGTCGGACAGCCCGTCGAGGTCGGTGCCGAGCTCCTCGCAGCGGCGCACGCACGCCCCCGCCAGCTCGTGCGCCTCCCGGAACGGCACCCCGCGGCGCACGAGCCACTCCGCGACGTCGGTGGCGAGGGAGAACCCGGCCGGGGCGAGCGCGGCGAGCCGCGCGGTGTCGAATCGCATCGTGCGCACCAGGCCCGCCATCGCGGGCAGGACGAGCCCGAGCTGCGTGACGGAGTCGATGACCGGCTCCTTGTCCTCCTGCAGGTCGCGGTTGTATGCCAGCGGCAGCGCCTTCAGCGTCGTCAGGAGGCCGGCGAGGTTGCCGACGAGGCGGCCGGCCTTGCCGCGGGCGAGCTCGGCGACGTCGGGGTTCTTCTTCTGCGGCATGATCGAGGAGCCGGTGGCCCACGCGTCGTCGAGGCGCGCGAAGCCGAACTCGTGCGTCGTCCAGACGACGACCTCCTCCGCCACGCGCGACACGTCGACGGCCGTCATGGCGAGCACCCAGGCCACCTCGGCGGCGAAGTCGCGGGACGCGGTGCCGTCGATGGAGTTCTCGACCGGTGCGGAGAACCCGAGCTCGGCGGCCACGAGGGCGGGGTCGAGGCCGAGCGAGGAGCCCGCGAGCGCGCCCGAGCCGTACGGTGAGGAGTCCAGGCGGCGGTCCGCGTCGCGCAGCCGGTCGACGTCGCGCAGCAGGGCCCACGCGTGGGCCTGCAGGTGGTGGGCCAGGAGCACGGGCTGCGCGTGCTGCAGGTGGGTCCGCCCGGGCATCGGCGCCTCCGGGTGCGCCTCGGCCTGCACCACCAGGGCCTCGACGAGGGCGCACACGCCGCGCGCGACCTCGCGCACCGCGTCGCGCAGGTACATCCGGTACTGGGTGACGACCTGGTCGTTGCGGCTGCGCCCCGCCCGCAGCCGGCCCCCGAGGTCGGCCCCGACGCGGTCGATGAGCCCGCGCTCCAGCGCCCCGTGCACGTCCTCGTCACCGGGGTCGGGCGCGAAGCCGCCCGTGGCGACGTCGTCGGCGAGGCCCCGCAGGCCCGCGAGGAGACCGTCGCGCTGGTCGTCGGTGAGGAGGCCCGCCCGGTGCAGCACGAGCACGTGGGCCTGCGAGGCCCGCAGGTCGTAGGGGGCGAGCACCCAGTCGAAGTGCGTGGAGACGCTGAGCGCGGCGAGGGCCTCGGCCGGGCCGCTCGCGAACCGCCCGCCCCACAGCGCACCGCTCACGGTGCCGCCCGACGGGCGCTGGTCGGGGGTCCGAGAGGTCACGGGTCGCTCCTGGGGGCGTCGGTGGCGAGGTCGAGGAAGCGCTGGGCGACGGCCTCGCCGCCGAGCGGGTGGCGGGTGATGACGAGGACGGTGTCGTCGCCCGCGATCGTGCCGAGCACACCGGGCACGACCGCGTGGTCGACGGCGCTGGCGAGGAACTGCGCCGCACCCGGCGGCGTCCGCAGCACGACGAGGTTGCCGCTGTGCTCGGCGCTCACGAGCAGCTCCGCGCAGCGTCGGGCCAGGCGCGCGGCCAGCACCTCCTCGTCGAGGTCGGCGACCGGTGAGGCGTCCCCGCCCTCGCCCGGGACGGCGTAGACGAGGCTGCCGTCGCCGTGGCGCACCTTAACGGCACCGACCTCGACGAGGTCACGGGACAGGGTCGCCTGCGTGACCGAGTAGCCGGCCGCGGCGAGCGCCTCGCCGAGCTGGCCCTGGCTGCGTACCGCGTTGTGCGTGATGACGTCGACGACGGCGGCCTGGCGGGCGGCCTTGCTGCGGACGACCTGCGTCGCGCTCATCCCGTGCCGCCGGCGCGCCGCAGGAGCCACACCAGCAGCGCCTTCTGCGCGTGCAGGCGGTTCTCCGCCTCGTCCCAGACGACGGAGCCGGGGTCGTCGAGCACCTCGGCCTCCACCTCCTTGCCGCGGTAGGCGGGCAGGCAGTGGAGCACGAGGTGGTCCGGCGCCGAGCGCTCCAGCGCGGCGCGGGTCACGGCGAAGGCCGTGAAGGGCGTCGCCCGGTCGGCGGCCTCGAGCTCCTGCCCCATCGACACCCACGTGTCGGTGGCGACGACGTCCGCGCCGTCGAAGGCCGCCTCGGGCACGTCGGTCACGGTGACGGAGCCGCCGGTCTCGGCCGCCCGCGCCCGCGCCGCCTCGAGGTAGCGCGGGTCCGGGTGGTAGCCCTCCGGGCCCGCCAGGCGCACGTGCATGCCCGCCGTGGCCCCGGCGAGGGCGTAGGAGTGCGCCATGTTGTTCGCGGCGTCACCGACGTAGCTGAGGGTCAGCCCGGCGAGGCGCCCCCGGCGCTCGCGCACCGTCTGCAGGTCCGCGAGCAGCTGGCAGGGGTGGGTGTCGTCGGTGAGGGCGTTGACGACGGGGACGCCGGCCGCGGCCGCCATCCGCTCGACGCGCTCGTGCGCGCCGGTGCGCCACACGACCGCGGCGACCTGCCGGCCGAGCACCCGGGCGGTGTCCTCGATCGGCTCCCCGCGGCCGAGCTGGGAGCCGGCGGAGTCCAGCACCAGCGGGTAGCCGCCGAGCTGGGAGATGCCGATGGCGAAGGACACGCGGGTGCGCGTGCTCGGCTTGTCGAACAGGACCGCCACCGCGCGCGGCCCCTCGAGCGGCCGGTGCCCGAACGGGTCGGCCTTGACGGCGTCGGCGAGGTCGAGGACCTCCGCCTGCTCCTCCGGCGAGAGGTCGTCGTCGCGCAGGAGGTGCCGCACGCTCACCGCGCCACCCGCGTCGTGGCGTCGCCCGCCGCGTCCAGGGCGGCGGCGAGCACAGCCGGCAGGGCCGCGAGGAGCTCGCGCGCCTCTGCCTCGGTGAGCACGAGCGGCGGGGCGAGCCGGATGGCGTCGGGGGCGACGGCGTTGACGAGGAACCCCGCGTCGAGCGCCGCGGCGGCCACGTCCCGGGCGACCGGGTGACGCAGCACCACCGCGAGCAGCAGGCCCTCCCCCCGCACGCCGGCCACGGCCGGGTGCCCGAGCGCGAGCACCCCCTCGCGCAGCACGGCACCGACCCGGCGCGCGTTGTCGAGCAGGCCGTCGCGCTCGATCACGTGCAGCGTGGTGAGGGCGGCCGCCGCGCTCACCGGGTTGCCGCCGAAGGTCGTGCCGTGCTGGCCCGGCGTGAGCAGGCCGGCGACGTCCGGGCCGAAGGCGACGGCGGCCCCGACGGGGATGCCGCCGCCTAGGCCCTTGGCCACGGTGACGACGTCCGGTGCGGCGGCCGGGTCCACCGCCATGGCCTCGCCGAGGTGGTGCGGCAGCTGGTGGGCGAACCACGCGCCGCTGCGCCCGGTCCCGCTCTGCACCTCGTCGAGCACGAGGAGCGCGCCGTGCTCGCGGGTGAGCCGCCGCGCCTCGGCGAGGTACCCGGGCGGGGCGGGGTGCACGCCGGCCTCTCCCTGCACCGGCTCGAGCACGACGGCGGCGACCGGGCCGCCGGCCGGGTCCGCGAGCGCGGCCGCGAGGGCGGCGCCGTCGCCGAACGGCACGTGCTCGACCCCGGGGGGCAGTGGCTCGAAGGGCCGGCGGTAGTCGGGGTTGTGGGTCAGCGACAGCGCGCCCAGGGTGCGGCCGTGGAACCCACCGGTGGCGGCGAGGACCCGGGTGCGGCCCGTCCGGCGGGCGATCTTCAGGGCCGCCTCGTTCGCCTCGGCCCCGGAGCCGCAGAAGAAGACCGCGCTGCCCTCCGGCGCCCGGGCGACGCCGAGGAGCCGCTCGGCGAGCGCGACCTGCACGGGGGTGGCCACGACGTTCGACACGTGCCCGAGGGTGCTCATCTGCTCGGCGACGGCGGCGGTCAGGGCGGGGTGGGCGTGACCGAGGACGGTCGTGGCGATGCCCGCGAGCAGGTCGAGGTAGCGGCGCCCCTCGGCGTCCCAGACGTGGACGCCCTCCCCCCGCACCAGCACGCGCGCCGGAGGCGCGTAGGTGCCCATGAGGGCGCGGGCGTGCCGCGCCCGCCACTCCTCGGAGGTTGCGGTCCCGACGAGGTCGGGCAGCGTCGCCGTCATCTGCATGACTATACACACTGATGCATGTCTGTCCCCCGCGTCGGGGCGAGGTCTGTGGCACGGTCACCGGGTGCCCGAGCCCGTCGCCCTGCCCACCACCCGCCACCTGCTGGCCGCGGCCGCCCCCGGCGCCGTCACCACCCGCAGCGGTGCCGCGGAGTGCCTGCACCACGCGGCCGGTGCGGCCGTGCTCGTCGGCGGGGAGGGCTCGGTGCGGCTCCTCGCGGCCCTCGGCGACCCGTCGCTGCCGGTCCTGCCGCGGTCGTCGCTCAAGCCCCTGCACGCGGTGGCCCTGCTCGGGCTCGGCGTCGACCTGCCGGAGGACGAGCTCGCGCTCGTGTGCGCGAGCCACTCCGGAGAGCCCGCCCACCTCGACGGGGTCAGGCGCCTGCTCGCCCGCTCCGGGCTGTCACCGGACGACCTCGAGAACACCCCCGACCTGCCGCTCGACCCCGAGGCCGGCGCACGGGCCCGCTCCGAGCGGGGCCCGACGCGGCTCGCGCAGAACTGCTCCGGCAACCACGCGGGCATGCTCGCCGGGGCGGTCGCCGCCGGGTGGCCGCCGCCGGGCTACACCGCCGTGGACCACCCCGTGCAGCGGGCGATCGCCGCGACGGTCGGCCGTCTGGCCGACGGTGTCGGGGACGAGGCCGCGGTCGACGGCTGCGGCGCCCCCGCGTTCGTCACGTCGCTCGACGGCCTCGCCGCGGCCTTCGCGCGCCTCGCAGCGGCCGGCGACGGGACGCCCGAGGCGCGGGTGCGGGACGCGGTCGTGGGCAACCCGTGGCTCGTGGGCGGCACCGCGCGCCGGGTGACCCGGATGATGGAGTCCCTGCCCGGGCTGCTGGTCAAGGACGGGGCCGACGGCGTGGTCGCGGCCGGGTGGCGTCGCCCGGACGGGTCCGGGGTGGGGGTTGCGGTCAAGGTCCTCGACGGCGGGGACCGTGGCCGCGGGGTGTGCCTCGGCGAGGGCCTGCGGACCGCCGGCGTACCGGTCCGGTCCGACGCCCCCGGCTTCTCCGACGACGTCCTCGGCCACGGCCGTCCGGTCGGCGAGGTGCTCGCCCTGCCGTGGCGTGTCGTGGGCGACGCCAGGGGGGCGTGACGGGGCGGCGTCACAGCCGGCCGGTCGACGGCACCTGTCCGGGGTGCCGCCGCAGGGAGCGGGCGGCGGGAGGGGGGACCAGTGCCGACGCTCGGGCCCGAGGTGCCGTGGGTGGCCGCGTGCCGCCCCACCGACTGGTCCGCGGTGGGCCTGACCGCCGACCCCGTCCCCGGCGACCCGGTCGGGGTGCTCGACGACGCCGCCGCCTACGGGCGGACGGCCGACGCGCTGGCGGACGCGGTCACCGGCCTCGGACGGGCCGTCGGGTCCCTGTCGGGCCGGACGTCGGAGGCGGTCGAGGCCTTCCGCGACCGCGCCGACGACCTGCGAGGTGCGCTGGCGCCCGTGGTGGGGCGCTACCGGGCCGGCGCCGAGGCGCTCGGTCACTACGCCGCCTCCCTGGAGGAGGGCCAGCGCTCGACCGCGGCGGCGCTCCGGGACGCCGAGGAGGCGCTCGAGCGCCGCGCCGTGGCGACGGCTCGGGCGCAGGAGGCGCGCGCGGACTCGGCCTTCGCGTGGCCGCCGCTCGACGTGCTGACCGGTGAGCCGAGCGCGCTCGGGGCGGCGTGGGCGGCGGAGGCCGAGGCCGACGCCGACGTGGCCTCGGCGAGCGCCCGCTGCGCCGAGGCGGCGGAGGCGGTCCGTCGGGCGGCCGAGGCGGCGGCGCGCGCGCTCGACGAGGCACGGAGCACGGACGGGCTCGACGACGGCGGCTGGGACGACGTGCGGGGGGTGGTCGGCTGGGTGACCCGCTGGGCGGGCCGGGCGTCGGCGGTGCTCGGGGTCGTCGCGCTGGCCCTGGTCGCCTCTGGGGTCCTCGCCCCGGTGGCCGCGGCGCTCGGTGCGGTGGCCCTGGGTCTGGGTGCCGTGGCGCTGCTCGGCACCGTCACGCAGGCCGCCCACGGCGAGGCGTCGGGCGCCGACGTGGGCCTGGCTGTCCTCGGCGTGGTGGGCGGTGGGGCGGGCCGGGCGGTGTCCGCGGGGGCGGGTGCGGCCCGGGCGGCCGCCCGAGGGGCCGTCGCCCGCGAGGCCGACCTCCTCGCGAGGGGCCTGCCGGGCGCCGCGCCCGCGCCGCCCCCGCCGGGTGTCCGGGCGCACCTGCGGGGCCTGCCCCACCAGCCGGCCGGCGACCTCCGCGGGGTCACCGCCCGCCCCGCCGCGCCCGGGACCGCTCCGGCGCGCCCCGTCCCGAACAGGGACGACGGGCTGGTCGGTGCCGCGCGCTGGGAGCTCGACATGGCGCGGGTGCCCGCCGAGGTCCTCGCCCGCAGCGACGTCGCCGCCCACGTGGCCGTGGCGCACCGCCTCACGGTCGTCGAGACGGCCGCCCGGGTGGCACCGGCCGCCGACCTGGCCGCCCTCGACAACGACGTGCGCCGCACGCGGCACCGGAACGCCGTCATGGCGTCGGCTCCGCACCGGGTACCGGCACCCGTCCCCCCTGCCCCGCGGGGCGCGGTGCGGGCGCAGGCGGGCGGTGGTCGGTAAGACCCCCGGGGTCCCACCCTGTCGCGTGCCGGGCGGGTCCGGCGGCGGGCTCAGCAGAAGGGGCAGGAGTGCGGCGTGCCGAGGACCACGAGCGCGACCGGGACGAGCGCGGACAGCCGTCGCCGCCGCTGGAGCCAGCCGACGATCCGGTCGCGCCGCGCGGACGGTGTCGCCGGGGCGGGGCGGGCCGGGAGCGGGGACGTCAGCGGCACACCCGGAGCGTACGGCCGGGCGCGGCGGGCCGTGGCGTCAGGGGACCACCATGGTGCCGGCGCCCGCGTCGGTGAAGACCTCGACCAGGAGGCTGTGCGGCCGCCGGCCGTCCACGACGTAGGCGCGGGGCACCCCGCCGCGCACGGCCTCGAGGCAGCCGGCCATCTTCGGCACCATCCCGCTGTCCAGGCCCGGCAGCAGCACGGCGAGCTCGTCCGCCGTGATGGTCGACAGCAGGCTGTCGCGGTCCGGCCAGTCGGCGTACAGGCCCTCCACGTCGGTGAGCACGACGAGACGCTGCGCGCCGAGCGCGACGGCGAGCGCGGCCGCGGCGCTGTCGGCGTTGACGTTGAGCACCTGCCCGGTCGGCACCCCGTCGCCGTCGACCTCCGGGGCGACGCTCGACACGACCGGCACCCGGCCGGCGGCGAGCAGGTCGAGGACGGCCGACGGGGCGACACCCGCGACGTCACCGACCAGGCCGATGTCGACCTCCGCCACGGTCCCGTCCGGCGCCGTCGCCCGACCGGTGCGCCGCCGTGCCGTGAGCAGCCCCGCGTCCTCCCCCGACATGCCGACGGCGTACGGGCCGTGGGCGTTCACGAGGCCGACGAGCTCGCGGCCGACCTGCCCGGTCAGCACCATGCGGACGACGTCCATCGCCTCCGGGGTCGTCACGCGGTAGCCGCCGCGGAACTCGCTGGTGATCCCCATCCGGTCGAGCATCGCGCTGATCTGCGGGCCGCCGCCGTGGACGACGACCGGCCGGAGACCGGCCAGGCGCAGGAAGACGATGTCGGCGGCGAAGGCGGCCTTGAGGTCGTCGTCGACCATGGCGTTCCCGCCGTACTTCACGACGACGAGCGCACCGTGCAGCTGCTGCAGCCACGGCAGGGCCTCGACGAGCACGGCGGCCTTGTCGGAGGCGGCCGCGAGCTCCTCGGCCCGGCGGGCGGTGCGTGCCGTCGGGCCGTCCGCCGGTGGAGGGGGGCTCATCGTGCGCTCCCGACGTCGATGCGGCGTACCTGTCGTCGCCTCACGTCGTGTAGGCCGAGTTCTCGTGGACGTAGGCGTGCGTGAGGTCGTTGGTCCACACCGTCGCCTCCGCCGCACCCGCGTGGAGGTCGATCACGAGGTCGACCCAGCGCGGGACGAGGTCGACGCCCGAGCGGTCCTCCCCCGGCCCACCGGCGCGGCACACCTGCACGCCGTTGACCGAGACGTCGACTTCCAGAGGGTCGAAGGCGGCCGACGTCGTGCCGACGGCCGCGAGGACGCGGCCCCAGTTCGGGTCCCGGCCGAAGACGGCCGTCTTCACCAGCGCGCTGCGGGCCACGGCCCGTCCCACCTCGACCGCGTCGTCCTCGCGGGCGGCCCCCGTGACGCGGATCGCGACGTCGTGCTCCGCGCCCTCGGCGTCCGCCAGCAGCTGCAGGGCGAGGTCGTGGCAGAGGCCGGTGAGCACCTCGGTGAACCGGTCCTCCGACGGCGCGGCGGCACCCGCAGCGCCCGAGGCCATGAGCGTGACGGTGTCGTTGGTCGACATGCAGCCGTCGGAGTCGAGCCGGTCGAAGGTGACGCGCGTGGCGGCACGCAGCGCGCGGTCGAGGGCGGCGGCGTCGAGCCCGGCGTCGGTCGTGAGGTGCACGAGCATGGTCGCCAGCCCCGGCGCGAGCATGCCGGCCCCCTTCGCGATGCCACCGACCGTCCAGCCGTCCTCGTGTCGGACCGCCTGCTTGGTGCGCGTGTCGGTGGTGCGGATCGCCTCGGCCGCGGCCACGGAGGAGGCCTCGTCGTCGCCGAGGGCCGCCGCGGCCGCGCTCATGCCGGCGAGGACGACCCGCTCGTCCAGCGGCACGCCGATGATGCCGGTCGAGCACACGACCACGTCGCCACCGGCGACCTCGCGCCCGGTCGTCGACAGCAGCGCCGCGACGTGCTCCGCCGTCCGGTGCGTGACGAGGAACCCCGGCGGGCCCGTGTAGCAGTTCGCGTTGCCGGCGTTGACGGCGAGCGCGCGGGCGCTGCCGGAGCGCACCACCTGCTCGCTCCACAGCACGGGGTGGGCCCGGGCGCGGTTGGCGGTGAAGACGGCGGCGACGGCGTCGAGCGGGCCGTCGTTGACGACGAGGGCGATGTCCGGGCGGCCGGACGGCTTGAGGCCGGCCGTCGCGGCCCCCGCGCGGAAGCCGCGCGCGGCGGTGACGCTCACGGGGCCAGTCCCGCCGTCGCGAGGCCAACGGTCTCCGGCAGGTCGAGCGCGAGGTTCGTCGCCTGCACGGCGGCCCCGGCGGTGCCCTTGGTGAGGTTGTCGACGGCGGCGACGACGACGACGCGGCCCGCCCGCTCGTCGAGGGCGACCTGCAGGTGCACGGTGTTGGCTCCCAGCGTGTCGGCGGTCCGGGGCCAGCGGCCCTCGGGCAGCAGGTGGACGAACGGCTCGGCGACGTACGTGTCCGCCCACGCCTCTCGGACCTGGGCGTGCGTGGTGCCCGGCACGGCGCGCGCGGTGCACGTCGCGAGGATGCCGCGCGGCATCGGAGCGAGCGTCGGCGTGAACGAGACGGTGACGGGGCGACCCGCCGCCAGCGCGAGGTTCTGCTCGACCTCCGGGGTGTGGCGGTGGACGCCCCCGACGCCGTAGGGGCTCATCGACCCCATCACCTCGCTGCCCGACAGGTGCGGCTTCGCGGCCCTGCCCGCCCCGCTCGTCCCGCTCGCGGCGACCACCACGAGGTCGTCGGGCTCCAGCAGCCCGGCGGCGAGCCCTGGGGCGAGGGCGAGGCTGACCGCCGTGGGGTAGCAGCCGGGCACGGCGAGGCGGCGCGGGGCGCGGGCGTCCACCCCGGGCAGGCGGTGCCGCTGGCGGGTGCCGTCGGCGTGCACGAGCTCGGGCAGGGCGTAGGGCCAGGCGCCCGCGTGCGGCCCGTCGTAGAACGCCTGCCACGCCGCCGGGTCGGTGAGGCGGTGGTCGGCGGCGAGGTCGACGACGAGGACGTCCGGACCCAGCTGCTCCGCGACCACGGCCGAGTGCCCGTGCGGCAGCGCGAGGGCGACGACGTCGTGCCCGGCGAGCGCCGCGGCCCCCGTGGGCTCGAGCACCCGCCCGGCGAGGGAGGGCAGGTGCGGGTGGTGGTCGACGACGTCCGTCCCGGCGCTCGAGGCCGCGGTCAGCGCCCCGACCTCCAGCTCGGGGTGGGCGAGGAGCAGGCGGAGCAGCTCCCCACCGGCGTACCCGCTCGCACCGGCGACCGCGACCGTATACGTCATAGTGCATGACTATACGCTCAGGCGTCGACGGGCGCTCCGAGCGTCTCGCGGACGGCGTCGGTGAGTCCCTCGACCGTCACGCGCGGGTGCCCGAGCGCGGCCCAGCGCTCGGCCGTCAGCCGGTAGCGCCACCCCTCGCGGCGCTCCCCACGGGTGACCGCGACCTCCTCGCCGTCGAGGACGTAGCCGACCCGCCGCGTGACGGCGTTGCTCGCGGCGTTGTCCTTCCACGCCTCGGTCGTCGCCGTCGTGGCCCCCAGGTGGTCGAAGGCGAGGGACAGGACCGCCAGGCGCATGCGCGTGCCGGTCCCCCTGCCCTGGTGCCGCCGGCCGAGCCACGAGCCCGTCGTCACCTCGCGACGGACGGCGAAGTCGCGGGCCCCGACGTCCTGCAGGCCGACCGCCACCCCGTCGCGCAGCACGGCCAGCTGCAGCCACCAGTCACCGGGTGCGGTGCCGGCGCGCCGGCCCCACGCCCACTGCACGACGCTGCGCGCCCGCTCCAGCGGTCCGGCGTCGGCCCACGCGCCGGTGAACGGGGTCCACGACGGGTCGTGGATGCCGTCGTGGGCCAGGGACGCGAGCTGCAGGAGGAGGTCGTCGTCGAGCCAGCGGAGCTCGAGGTCGTCACCGGCCCGCAGCCGCAGCCCGCGCAGCGGGTACACCTCGTCCCAGGTGAGCACCGGTCCTCCCGGGGGCGGGCGCCGCCGGGGCTCCGGCGGCTCGTGCCCGGCACGCTACCGAGGCCCTGCCACCCGTCTACGCTCCCCGCGTGGGTGGCCAGGCAGACGGCCGGGACGGCGGCCGGCGCTGCGAGGGCGACCAGGGCGGCGACCGCGCCGTCGGCCGGGCCGACGGCCGGGCCGACGGGCAGGTGACGGCCCGGTGACGGCGTCCCGGCGGCCCGGCGACGGCGTCGTGACGGCCCCGGGGTCCGACGACGCCGGTGGTCTCCGTCCCGGCGCTCCCGGGCTGCGGCGCGCCTCCCTCGCCCTGTTCCTCGCCGGCGTGGCGACCTTCGCCGCCATCTGGTCGACCCAGCCGCTCCTGCCGACGCTGGCCGGGTCCTTCGGCGTCACACCGGGGCAGGCGGCCCTCAGCGTGTCGGGCGCGACCCTGGCGCTCGGGCTCGGGCTCCTGGTGGCGGGACCGCTCAGCGACGTGCGGGGACGCACGTGGCTGGTCCACGCCTCCCTGCTGCTGTCCGGCCTGGCGGGCCTGGCGTGCGCCGCGGCGTGGTCCTGGGAGTCGCTGCTCGCCCTGCGCACGCTGCAGGGGCTCGCCCTCGCCGGGCTCCCGGCCGTGGCCACCGCCTACCTGCGCGAGGAGGTCCACCGCAGCGCGGCGGCCGGCGCCATCGGGCTCTACGTCGGCGGCACGGCCCTCGGCGGCATGTCCGGCCGCCTGCTCGCCGCGCCCCTGGCCGAGCTCGGCGGCTGGCGGGCGGCCCTGGCGGGGACCGCCGTCCTGGTGCTCGCGTGCGCGGCGCTCGTCCGCCGCCTCCTCCCGCCGTCGCGGCGGTTCGTGCCGCTGCGGGCCCACCCGCGCGCGGTCGCGTCGCAGCTGCTGCGCCAGGTGCGGGACCCGGTGCTCGTGGGCCTGTTCGCGGTCGGCGGGCTGCTGATGGGCGCCTTCGTCGCGGTGTTCAACGGGTTGTCGTTCCGGCTGGAGTCCCCCGAGTTCGGGCTGTCGACGGCCGCGGCGGGGCTCGTGTTCGCCACGTACGCCCTCGGCAGCCTCTCCTCGGCCCTGGCCGGGCACGCGAGTGCACGCCTCGGGGCCAGACCGGTGCTGCCGCTCGCGGTGCTCCTCGCCGGTGGCGGGGTCGCCGTCACCCTCGCCCCCTCCCTGCCGGTGGTGGTGGCCGGGACCGCGCTCATGGTCGTCGGCTTCTTCGCCGCCCACGGCGTCGCGTCGGGCTGGGTGGCCGCGCGCGCGTCGCTGGGCGCCGGCGGAGCCGGGCAGGCGGCGTCGCTGTACCTCCTCGCCTACTACTCGGGGGCCTCCGTCGCCGGGGCGGCCGCCGGGGCCGCCTGGGCCCGCAGCGCGTGGCCGGGCGTCGTCCTGCTGTCCGGCGTCCTCGTGGCGTCCGCGCTGCTGGTCGCCCTGGCGCTCGCCCGCACGCGCAGGCTGCCGCTGCCGGCGGCCGTGGCGGCCCAGGCCTAGGGCGCGGGCGGGCGCACCGGGTCGGGGGGCTGTCGGTCGCGGCTGGCACGGTGCCGCCATGACGTCCACCCCCACCGACGGCACCGGTGCACCGGCCGGTCCGCCCGCTTCGTCGACCGGGACCTGCGCGGCGCCCGTTTCGTCCGCAGCGACCTGTCCGGTGCGGTCATGCGCGCCGTCGACGTCGCCGGCGCCGACATCGACGCCCCGTGGCTGCTGGACGGTGAGAGCCGGCTGCTCGTCAACGGCGTCGACGTGGCGCCGTTCGTCGACGCCGCGCTCGACCGCCGCTTCCCCGGCCGCGGCGCCCGCAGGGCACCGGACCCGGCGGGGCTCCGGCAGGCGTGGGCCGCCGTGGAGCGGACCTGGGCGGCGACCCTGGCCCGCGCCGCCGCCATGCCGCCGGGCACCGTGGACGCCCGGGTGGACGGCGAGTGGTCGCTCGCCGAGACGCTCCGGCACCTGGTGATGGCGACGGACACGTGGCTGCGCGGAGCGGTCCTGCGGGTCCCGCAGCCCTACTCCCCCGTGGGGCTGCCGAACGCCGAGTACGCGACGGACGGCTACGACCTCGCCGTCTTCTCCGAGTCGCACCCCGCCTGGGACCGCGTGCTCGAGGTCCGCGCGGACCGCGTCGCCGCGGTGCGCACGTTCCTCGCCGACGCGACCCCGGAGCTGCTCGAGGAGGAGCGCGCCAACCCGTGGGCCCCGGGACACCCGGAGAGCGTCCGCTCGTGCCTGCACACGGTGCTGGAGGAGGAGTGGGAGCACCACCGCTTCGCGGTGCGCGACCTCGACGCGCTCGCGGCCGGCCGCGCCTGACCTCAGGAGCGCAGCCTGGCCCCGACCGCCTCCGCGGCGCGCAGCGCGCCGTCGCGGGCCGCCGTGACCTCCTCGGCCGTCAGGGTCCGGTCCGGGGCGCGGAAGCGCAGCGCGTACGCCAGCGAGCGGTGCCCCTCCGCGACCTGCGGACCCGTGTAGACGTCGAAGAGGCGGATGCCCTCCAGCAGGTCGCCGGCCCCGGCGACCAGGGCCGCCTCGACCGCGGCCGCGGGCACGTCGAGCGCCGCCACGAGCGCGAGGTCCTCCTTGGCGAGGGGGTGGCGCGACAGCGGCTGCGCCTGCACCACCCGGTCGGCGCCGGCGTCGAGCGCCGCGTCGAGGACGGCGTCGAGGTCGAGCTCGACGGCGCACGTGCGGGCGGGCAGGCCGAGCGCCTGGCAGACCCGTGGGTGCAGCTCGCCGGCGTGGCCGACCACGGCCGGCCGAGGGTCCGGACCGCCGGCGGTGACGAGCAGCTCCGCGCAGCGCCCCGGGTGCCACGGCGCCTGCTCGGCAGGACGCACGGTCAGCGTCGTACCCGCCGCCGCGACCGCCTGCCGCGCCACGTCGACGGCGTCGTCCCACGCGGCGGCCCGGCCCGGTCCCTGCCAGCCGGCGGGTTCTGCGGCGCCGGCGAGGACGGCCGCGAGGTGGCGGGGCTGCGACGGCACGGCGGCGTCGAGCGCCGCGAGCTCGGTCGCCGAGGGCCGCTGCGCGACCCCGGGGACGCCTGCGCTGACGGGCTCGGCCGACGGCCGCACGACCGCGCCGACCTCGAACACCGCGAGGTCGCCCTCCCCGCGACCGAGGTTGCGGGACGCCGTGTCGAGCAGCGTGGCGAGCACGTTCGTGCGCATCTCCGGCTGCTCGTCGCTCAGCGGGTTGAGCAGGCGCAGCGCGCGGCGTCGGGGGTCGTCCTCGGGCAGCCCGAGCGCGTCGTGGGAGGCGGCCGAGACGAACGGGTACGACAGGACCTCCACGAGGCCGCGGCTCACGAGGTGCTCGCGGACGCGGCGGACCGCCCGCTGCGCCGCGGTGAGGCCCGCGCCGGGCGGCGGGGTGGGCACGCGCTCGGGGATGTCGGCGTAGCCACGCAGGCGCGCCACCTCCTCGACGAGGTCGGCGGGTCCGGTGAGGTCCGGCCGCCAGGACGGCGGCGTGACGGCGAGGGTCTCCCGTCGGGGTGTGCCCGTGAGCTCGGTCCACCACCGCTCGACGGTGCAGCCGACCTGCTCGAGCGTGGCGACGACCTCGTCGGCGCTGTACGCCACGCCGACGAGGCGCTCCGGGTACGTCGGGTCGAGGGACACCACCGTGGGCTCGGGCAGCTCGCGGAGGTCGGTCCACGCCGGGTCCGGCGTGCCGCCCCCGTGCTCGGTGAGCAGCCGCACGGCGAGCTCCGCCGCCGCCGGCGCGAGCAGCGGGTCGACCCCGCGCTCGAAGCGGCGGCTCGCCTCGCTCGCCAGCCGGTGGCGCCGGGCCGTGCGCCCCGTGCTGACCGCGTCGAAGTGCGCGGCCTCGAGCAGCACGTCGCGGGTCGCGCCGGACACCTCGGTGTCGGCCCCGCCCATGACGCCCGCGAGACCGAGGACCCGGGAGCCCTCGGCGCCGTAGGAGCCGTCGCCGCTGTCGGTGATGAGGAGGTCCTCGGGGTCGAGCGCGCGGTCGACGCCGTCGAGGGTGGTGAGCCGCTCGCCGGCCCGTGCGCGCCGCACGACGACGGGCCCGGACAGCAGCGCGGCGTCGTAGGCGTGCAGCGGCTGGCCGAGGGCGAGCATGACGTAGTTCGTGACGTCGACCGCGAGGCTGATGGGCCGCATGCCCGCCTGCACGAGCCGGCGCTGCAGCCAGAACGGGGTGGGGGCGGTCGGGTCGATGCCCCGCACTACCCGGGCGACGAACCGGTCGCAGCCCGCGCGGCCCCGCAGCGGGGCGTCGTCGGCGAGCCGCACCGGCCACCCGGCCTCCGTCGCGGCGGGCGGGACGAGGTCGTCGACGGGGTCGCGGAACGCGGCACCCGTCGCGTGGGCGTACTCGCGGGCCACGCCGCGCACGCTCAGGCAGTACCCGCGGTCGGGGGTGACGTTGACCTCGACGGTCTCCTGCCTGAGTCCGAGCAGCTCGACCGCGTCGTGACCGGGCTCGACGCCGTCGAGGTCGACCCCGAGCCGGGTGAGCACGAGGATCCCGTCGTGGTCCTCCCCGAGGCCGAGCTCGCGCGCGGAGCAGATCATGCCGTCGGACACGTGACCGTACGTGCGCCGGGAGGCGATGGGGAACGGCCCGGGCAGCACGGCGCCCGGCAGCGCGACGACGACGAGGTCGCCGGGGCCGAAGTTGTGCGCGCCGCACACGATCCCGCGCGGCTCGCGCGTCGGACCGTCCGGCCCGTCCGGGCCGTGCGCGCCGACGTCGACGGAGCACCAGTTGATCGTCTTGCCGTTCTTCTGCGGCTCGGGCTCGGCGGACAGGACCCGGCCGACGACGAGCGGACCGGTGACGTCGCCGCCGTGCACGCCCTCCTCCTCCAGCCCGACGCGGACGAGGTCGGCGGCGACCTCGGCGGCGCTCGCACCCTCGGGCAGCCTCACGTGCTCGCCGAGCCACGGCAGCGGGACGCGCATCAGAGGGACCCTCCCAGCTGGCGGGCGAAGCGGACGTCGCCCTCGACCATGTCGCGCATGTCCGCGACGCCGTTGCGGAACATGAGCGTGCGCTCGACCCCCATGCCGAAGGCGAAGCCGGAGTAGCGCTCGGGGTCGACCCCGCACGCGACGAGGACGTTCGGGTTGACCATGCCGCAGCCGCCCCACTCGATCCAGCCCGTCCCGCCGCACGTGCGGCAGCCGGGGTCGACCGTCCCGGTCCGGGCCGCGCAGACGAAGCAGCGCAGGTCGACCTCGGCGCTCGGTTCGGTGAAGGGGAAGTACGAGGGCCGCAGCCGCGTGGTGACGGCGTCACCGAACATCGCCCGCGCGAAGTGCGTGAGCGTGCCCTTGAGGTCGGCCATCGTGAGGCCCTCGTCGACGGCGAGCCCCTCGACCTGGTGGAACACGGGGGTGTGGGTGGCGTCGAGCTCGTCGGTGCGGAAGGTGCGGCCGGGCACGACCACGTAGACGGGCACCCCGCGGTCGATGAGCGCCCGCGCCTGCACGGGGCTCGTGTGGGTCCGCAGGACGAGGTTCGACCCCTCGGGCGCGACGTAGAAGGTGTCCTGCATCTGCCGCGCGGGGTGGTCGGCGTCGAAGTTCAGGGCGTCGAAGTTGTACCACTCGGTCTCGACCTCGGGGCCCTCGGCGACCTCCCACCCCATGGCGACGAAGACGTCGGAGATGCGGTCCATGAGCGAGGTGAGCGGGTGCGCGGCCCCGACGAGCCCGCGACCGGTCGGCAGGGTGACGTCGACGGCCTCCTCGCGCAGGATGCGCGCGTCGCGCTCGGCCTCCAGCGCCGCCTGGCGCTCCGCGAGCGCCTGGCCGACGCGACCGCGGGCCTGCCCGACGAGCTTCCCGGCGCCCGCCTTGCGGTCCGGCGGCAGCTGCCCGATCGCCCGGTTGGCGAGCGCGAGCGGAGACTTGTCGCCCGCGTGCGCGAGACGGGCCGCCTTGAGCGCCTCGAGGTCGCCGGCGGCGGCGAAGGCCTCAAGAGCCGCCTGCTCCGCGGCGGCGACGGAGGCCTCCGTCGGCTCGTCGGGCACGTCGGGGCTCTGCTCGGCTGGCACGGGGCGGGAGTCTATGGGGCGCGCCCCGCACCCTTCCTCCGGGTTTCGCCCGACGGGCTCAGCGCGGGCGGCGGGCCCGCGCGCTCGCGTACAGGCACACCGTGGCGGCCATGGCGAGGTTGAGGCTCTCCGCGCGCCCGGCGATGGGCACGCGCACCGTCGCGTCGGCGAGCGCCGCGTCGGCCGGGGGCAGCCCCCACGCCTCGTTGCCGAGGACCCACGCGTGCGGGGCGAGCAGCGCGCCGCCGCCGCCGAGCGCCTCGTCCTGCAGGTCGTCGAGGTCGAGCGCGCCGTCGGCGGCGGTCGCGAGGGTCCTCACCCCGGCGGCGCGGCACGCCGCGACAACGTCGGCGTACGGCACGTCGACGACGACGGGGACGTGCACGAGGCTGCCGGCGGTGCTGCGGACGACCTTCGGGGCGTGCACGTCGACCGAGCCGCTCGTGAGGACCACGCCGTCCGCGCCGGACGCGTCGGCCGCGCGCACGACCGTCCCCGCGTTGCCGGGGTCGCGCACCTGCGCGAGGACCGCGAGGGTGCGGGGGCCGTCGGCGAGCAGCGCGGCGAGGTCGACGTCGACGTGACGGGCGACGGCCAGCACGGGCTGCGGGGTGACCGCGTCGGCCATGGCGGCCATGACCTCCGCGGTCGCCGTGCGGACCGGCACCCCGGCCCGCCGGGCGGCCGCGGCGTAGGCCGGGTCGGCGTCGGGCCCGGCGTACAGCACGTCGACGGCGACCCGGACCCGGGAGCCCGGGTCGGCGGCCGCGGCGAGCAGCTCGGTGACCGGGCCGTGCCCCTCGACGAGGAAGCGACCCGCCGCCCGACGCGCCGAGCGCCCGGAGAGCCGGGCCACCTTGCGCACCTGGTCGGTGCGCGGGTTGGTGAGCTCCGGCGCCTCCGGGCGCTCGGTCACGGTGCGGGCTCGCTGCAGGTTCGCTGCGCGGACGCGGCGAGGGTCAGGCGGCGTCGCCGGTGGCGGTGGTCGCCGGCACGGCGGCCTTCGCGGTCTGCACGAGGGCGGCGAACGCGGCCTCGTCGTTCACCGCGAGCTCGGCGAGCATGCGACGGTCGACGTCGACGCCGGCGATCTTGAGGCCCTGGATGAAGCGGTTGTACGTCATGCCGTTGGCGCGGGCCGCGGCGTTGACGCGCTGGATCCACAGCCGGCGGAAGTCGCCCTTGCGCGCCTTGCGGTCGCGGTAGGAGTAGACGCCGGAGTGGAGGATCTGCTCCTTGGCCTTGCGGTACAGCCGCGAGCGCTGACCGCGGTAGCCGCTGGCCTGCTCGAGGACCTCGCGACGCTTCTTGTGGGCGTTGACCGCCCGCTTCACACGTGCCATGTGGTGCTCCTGGTCGGTGGTGGGGATGGAGGGCCGGACGTCACGTCCTCGCGCCTGCCGGCGCGGGCTGCCGCCCGTGAGGTCAGATGCCGAGCAGCCTGCGCGCGGTCTTCGTGTCGGCCTTGGACAGCTCGCGGTCGACGGCGAGGCGGCGCTTGCGCCGGCTGCTCTTCCCCTCGAACAGGTGCTGGTTGTTGGACTGCTCGCGCATGATCTTGCCCGAGCCCGTCACCTTGAAGCGCTTCTTCGCGCCGGAGTGCGTCTTCTGCTTCGGCACCGTGGTGCTCCTGTTCTGTGTCGGGCGCGCCCGTCGGGCGCGCCTGCGCTGCGTGCGCGTCCGTGGCGCGCGCGTGCTGTCGTGCGTGCTGTCGCCGCGCCGCACGAGGCGGCGTCGACGGGTGGAACCCGGGGTCAGGCGGTGGTGGCGGACCCGTCGGCCGCGGCCGCAGCTGCCGCCGCGTCCTTCTCGGCCTGCTTGGCCGCCTTCTGCTCGCCCTTGACCTCGGCCTTCTTCTTGTGCGGCCCGATCACCATGACCATGTTGCGTCCGTCGACCCGGGGCGAGGACTCGACGGACCCGAGGTCCTCGACGTCCGCCGCGACCCGCTGCAGGAGGCGCAGACCCATCTCGGGGCGGGACTGCTCGCGACCGCGGAACATGATCATGACCTTGACCTTGTCGCCGGCCTTGAGGAACCGGGTGACGTGCCCGGTCTTGGTGGCGTAGTCGTGGTCGTCGATCTTGAGGCGGTAGCGGATCTCCTTGAGGACCGTGTTGGCCTGGTTCTTGCGGGCCGCACGCTCCTTCATGGCCGACTCGTACTTGAACTTGCCGAAGTCCATGAGCTTGACGACGGGCGGGCGGGCGTCGGGGGCGACCTCGACCAGGTCGAGCTCGGACTCCGTCGCGAGCTTCATGGCCTGTTCGATGCGCACGATGCCGACCTGCTCGCCGTTGGGGCCGACGAGACGGACCTCGGGGACGCGGATGCGGTCGTTGATGCGTGGCTCGGTGATGTGCGTTCTCCTCCGGGAGTGGGACGGACGGACTGTGGTGGCTGCCGGTCGACCCGGCGGCTGCCGCCCGGGCAGACGGTGGCCGGGTCCGGCGCCGCCGCTCCATGTCTGTCGCGTCGTACGCACGGCGGGGGGCTCGGCTCGCGCCGGGACCCCCGCGGACCTGACCCGCGGCGCCGTGGGCACCGGGGTGGGAGTGGCCTCCGCTTGCTCGCCGCGCCGGCTCCCGGTCGCCCGGGGTGCACGTCGTGGCTGGTCGCCTGCCAGGGTAGCAGGGTGAGTGATTCCTCCCCGACGTCAACGCCCGGTCCCGGCCAGGCTCTTCCCGGCCCGGCGGTCGGCGACGCCGCCCCGGGCGTCCCCGGGGCGGTCGAGGCGGTGCGCGACATCGCCGACGTCCCGGCGGTGGAGGTCGTGACCACGGCCGCGGTCCACCTCATGAGCGCGGCCGCGGTCAAGTGCGGCCTCGTGGACCCCGCGGACCTCGAGGGGGCGGTCGGTGAGGACGGCCGACCGCTGCGGCCGGAGGACCTCAAGGACCTCGCGGAGGCCCGCTCGCTCATCACCGCGCTCGCGGGCCTCGTCACCGCCGCCGCCCCGGAGGTCGGCTCGCAGCACGCCCGCGCCCTGCGCGACGGGCTGCGGTCCCTGCAGCTGGCGTTCCGGGAGGCCTCGATCGTGCAGGACGAGCCCGGGCAGGGCCCCGGCGAGCGGCTGACGGGTCCCGTCAGCGCCCGGCGGGGGCCGAGCGCGGCGTCCTGAGGCCCCCGGGGCGGCGCGCGCGGCGCACGAGCAGCAACCCGAGGGCGGCCAGCGCGCCCGACACGAGGGCGACGACGAGGAACGCGCTCCACGGACCGAGGGCGTCCGCCGCCGCCCCGGCGAGCGGCGCACCGAGGCTGAAGCCCGCGGTGACGGCGGACCCGTGCCACCCCATCGCCTCGCCGCGGTTCTCGTCGGAGATGCGCCGGCTGACGCCGTCGGCGCTCGCCGACAGCGTGGGCGCGGTCAGCACGCCCGCCGGCACGAGCAGCACGAGCAGCAGCAGCGGCGTGGTGGCGAGCGCGAGCGGGAGCGTCGCCGCGGACAGCCAGGCCAGCAGCACGAGCGGGCTCGAGGCCCCGCGGCGCAGCGCGCCGTAGACCAGGCCGCCGGCCCCCGAGGCGACGCCCCAGGCGGCGAACACCCAGCCGACGAGCCCGACCTCGTCGAGGCCGCGGAGGACGGCGTAGATGCCGATCTCGGACCCCGAGAGGACGAGGGCGGTGCCGAAGGCGCACGCGTACATCGCCGCGAGCCCCGGGCTGAGCCACCCCGGGCGGCGCACGCGCAGCGCGCGGACCCGGCGGTCGTCGCCGCCGGTGAGCCCGGCCGCGAGCCCGGCCGTCGCCGACGTCCCGGAAGCGGTGCGCGGTGGGCCGCTGCGCAGCCGCGGGTCGAGCAGGGCCAGCAGCACCCCCGCGAGCGCCTCGCCGACGCCGATGGCGACGAGCGCGACCCGGGCGTCGACCTGCGTGGCGGCGAGCACGACGAGCGGCGGCCCCGCGACGAAGCTCGCCTCGACGAGCACCGAGTCCAGCGCGAAGGCCGTGCGCCGCGCGTCCTCCGGGACGATGACGCCGATCGCCTGCCGCACCACCGTGAAGACGGGGACCGCGAGCGCGCCGGCGGCGAGGGCGACCGGCAGCAGCAGCCAGAACGGCGCGAGCGCGGCCGCCGTCCACAGCACGGGCATGGAGACGACGCTCGCGACGAGGGCGCGGCGCAGCCCGTGCCGGTCCACGAGGCGGCCGCGCCACGGGCTGCCGAGCGCGATGCCGACGGTGAGGGCGGCGGTCACGAGCCCGGCCTGCAGGTAGCTGCGCCCGAGGCCCTCGGTGACGTGCAGCGTGAGCGCGATCCCGCCGCCGGTGTGCGGGACGCGGGCGAGCACCCCGACGAGGTACAGCGGCGTCATGCCGGGGACGGCGAGGACCCGCCGGTAGGCGCCGAACCCGTGGGCGGGTGCTGCCGGGTCCGGCGTCGCGCCCGGCTGCCCGTCGGGGCCCGTCGCCCTCGTCCCTGTGTCCGGCACGGTGGTCCAGTGTGGGGCCGGTCGGCGACGCCGCCGACCACCCGTGGGCGGTCCCGGGGGCCGCCCCCGGCCCGACGCGCGTCGACGGGACGGAGGTGGTCTTCTGGGGGTGTGCACCGTGTGTGCCGGTTCGTCCCCCACAGTGTCACCCGGCCCGGAACCGCTGGGAACGGGCCGTGGGGACGCACGGGACCCGACCGCGGGACGCACGACCGACGTCCGGTCGAGCAGAGGAGCGACATGACCGAGCAGTCCCGACCCGCCACGACCACCACGGCCGGGGCAGCGGTCCGCAGCGACGAGCACTCGATGACAGTCGGCCCCACCGGGCCGCTGCTGCTGCAGGACCACTACCTCATCGAGAAGATGGCCCAGTTCAACCGCGAGCGCGTCCCCGAGCGCGTCGTCCACGCCAAGGGCGGCGGCGCCTTCGGCACCTTCCGGGTGACCAACGACGTGTCGCGGTACACGATGGCCTCGCTGTTCCAGCCCGGGGCCGAGACCGAGATGCTCGCCCGCTTCAGCACGGTCGCCGGGGAGCAGGGCTCCCCCGACACGTGGCGCGACCCGCGCGGCTTCTCGCTGAAGTTCTACACGACCGACGGCAACTACGACCTCGTCGGCAACAACACCCCCGTGTTCTTCGTCCGGGACCCGATGAAGTTCCAGGACTTCATCCGCTCCCAGAAGCGCGACCCGCGGACCGGCCTGCGCGACCACGACATGCAGTGGGACTTCTGGACCCTCTCGCCGGAGTCCGCCCACCAGGTGACGTGGCTCATGGGCGACCGCGGGCTGCCGCGCTCGTGGCGCACGATGAACGGCTACGGCTCGCACACCTTCATGTGGCTCAACGCCGAGGGTGAGAGGTCCTGGGTGAAGTACACGTTCAGGACCGACCAGGGCAACGAGTTCTTCACGCAGGACGAGGGCGACGCCATGGCCGGCCAGGACGGCGACTTCCACCGCCGCGACCTGTTCCAGTCGATCGAGGACGGCGACTTCCCGACGTGGACGCTGTACGTCCAGGTCATGCCGTTCGACGACGCGGCGGACTACCGCTTCAACCCCTTCGACCTCACGAAGGTGTGGCCGCACGCCGACTACCCCCTCATCGAGGTGGGGACGATGGAGCTCAACCGGAACCCGGCGAACTACTTCGTCGACATCGAGCAGGCGGCGTTCGAGCCGAGCAACTTCGTGCCCGGCATCGGGCCGAGCCCGGACCGCATGCTGCTGGGTCGCCTGTTCTCCTACCCGGACGCCCACCGCTACCGCATCGGCGCGAACTACGCGCAGCTGCCCCCCAACCGCCCGCGGGCCACGGAGGTGCACAGCTACTCCAAGGAGGGCTCGATGCGCTACTTCCACGACGGCGACGCCCCCGTCTACGCGCCGAACAGCCGCGGCGGTCCCGCCGCGGACCCGCAGCGCGCGGGCCGGCTGCCCGGCTGGGAGGCGGCGGGCGAGATGGCGCACGTCGCCGAGACGCCGCACGCGGAGGACGACGACTTCGTGCAGGCCCGGGCGCTGCTCAACGACGTCATGGACGACGCGGCGCGTGACCGCTTCGTCGAGAACGTCACGGGCCACCTGCTCAACGCCGTCTCCGAGCCCGTGCTCGAGCGCGCCTTCGAGTACTGGAGGAACGTGGACGAGGCCATCGGCGAGCGCATCGAGGGCGTCGTGCGCGGTGCCCTCGACGGCGGCACCGGCGGCGCGCCCGAGCCCGGTGACGGCGTCACCGGCCCCTCGCGCAACGTCAACGACCCCGACGCGCTCGTGGACGTGCGGGACCGCGCCGGCATGGCCTGACCCGGCCCCGGACGGACGACGGGCCCCCGCCACCGCACGGTGGCGGGGGCCCGTCAGCGCTCAGCCGGCGACGGCGAGCGCCTCGGGCAGGGTGAAGGCGCCCGCGTACAGCGCCTTGCCGACGATGGCGCCCTCCACGCCGAGCGGCACCAGGGCGCGCAGCGCCTCGAGGTCGGCGAGGCTGCTGACGCCGCCCGAGGCGACGACGGGTCGGTCGGTGGCCTCGCACACCTGCCGGAGCAGGTCGGTGTTGGGCCCGCGCAGGGTGCCGTCCTTCGTGACGTCGGTGACGACGTAGCGCGCGCAGCCGTCGGCGTCCAGGCGCGCGAGCGTCTCCCACAGGTCCCCGCCCTCCTCGGTCCACCCCCGCGCGGCGAGCGTCGTGCCCCGCACGTCGAGGCCGACCGCCAC
Source organism: Aquipuribacter sp. SD81 (assembly GCF_037153975.1). Lineage (NCBI taxonomy): Bacteria > Bacillati > Actinomycetota > Actinomycetes > Micrococcales > Intrasporangiaceae > Aquipuribacter > Aquipuribacter sp. SD81. Next base: position 23,642 of record NZ_JBBAYJ010000029.1, on the reverse strand, counting down.
CCTGTCGCCGAACTCGCCGATCGCGCGGCGCGTCCAGTCCGGGTCCTCCAGCGCGGCGGTGCCGAGGTTGACCCGCCGGCAGCCGGTGGCCAGCGCGCGCCGCAGGGACGCGTCGTCGCGGATGCCTCCCGACAGCTCGACGGCGACGCCCCGCTCGCTCACCTGCCGCACGACCTCGGCGAGCAGGTCGGCGTTGCTCCCGCGCCCGAAGGCGGCGTCGAGGTCGACGAGGTGGATCCACCGCGCCCCCGCCTCCACCCACGCCAGGGCCGCGGCGAGCGGCTCGCCGTACGTGGTCTCCGAGCCGGCCTCCCCCTGCACGAGCCGGACGGCCTGGCCGTCGGCGACGTCGACGGCGGGCAGGAGCTCGAGCGCGGGCCGGTCGGCCGCAGCGGTACCGGCGGCGGGGGCGGGGGGCGTGTCGGTCACGTGCGCCGACGCTAGCCGGTCCCCGGAGCCGGGGGTCACCGGAGTCCGCGCACCCAGTTCCCGAGCAGCGCCGCACCCGCGTCGCCGGACTTCTCCGGGTGGAACTGCGTCGCCGACAGCGCCCCGTTCTCGACCGCGGCCACGAAGCGGCAGCCGTCGTGCTCGGACCACGTGATGCCCGGTGCCTCGAGCGGTCCGCTGCCGAGCCCCGCGACCTCGGCGGGACCGTCGCCGCCGTCGGCGAGGACGGCGTAGGAGTGCACGAAGTAGAACCGCTCGTCCTCGACCCCGGCGAACAGCCGCGTGCCCTGCGGCGCGGACACGGTGTTCCAGCCCATGTGCGGGACCCGCTCGACGGGCAGCCGCTCCACGGTGCCCGGCCACTGCCCGAGCCCCGCCCGGTCGCCGGCGCCCGGCTCGGTGGAGGCCTCGAACAGGACCTGCAGCCCCACGCAGATCCCGAGGACCGGGCGCCCGCCCGCGAGGCGCCGCCCGACGACGACGTCGCCGCGGACCCGTCGGACGCCCTCGGCGACCGCGGCGAACGCGCCGACGCCGGGCACGACGAGGCCGTCGGCCTCCAGCCCGGCCGCCGGGTCGGCGGTCAGCTCGACGTCGGCGCCCACCCGCTCCAGGGCGCGCACGGCGGAGCGCACGTTGCCGGACCCGTGGTCCATGACGACGACGCGGGGGCGGGCCCCACCGCTCACAGCGCACCCTTCTCGCTGGGCACGCCGCTCACGCGGGGGTCCGGCTCGACCGCGGCGCGGAAGGCGCGGGCGAGCGCCTTGAACTGCGCCTCCACGACGTGGTGCGGGTCGCGTCCGGACAGGACGCGCACGTGCAGGGCGATGCGCGCGTTGTGGGCGAGCGCCTCGAGCACGTGCCGCGTGAGCGAGCCGACGTAGTGCCCGCCGATGAGGACGTGCTCCTGCCCGGCGGGCTCGCCGTCGTGCACGCAGTACGCGCGCCCGGCGAGGTCGACGGCCGCCTGCGCGAGGCACTCGTCGAGCGGCACCAGGGCGTCACCGAAGCGGCGGACGCCGCGCTTGTCCCCGAGCGCCCGGTCGATCGCCTGGCCGAGCACGATCGCGACGTCCTCGACGGTGTGGTGCGCGTCGACGTCGGTGTCGCCCTCGGCCCGCACCGTGAGGTCGACGAGTGAGTGTCGGGAGAACGTCGCGAGCATGTGGTCGAAGAAGCGCACGCCGGTGGAGACGCTCGAGGTGCCGGTGCCGTCGAGGTCGACCTCGACGAGGACCGAGCTCTCCTTGGTGGCGCGCTCGATGCGGGCGGTGCGGGGCGCGGTGCTGCTCACCGGGAGACCCTACCCGCGGGCCGACCGGCGCCCACGTGCCGCTCCAGGGCCGCGAGCAGGCGGTCGGTCTCCGCCTCGGTGCCGGCCGTCACCCGCAGGTGCCCGGGCAGGCCGACGTCGCGCACGAGCACCCCGTCGGCGAGCAGCGCGTCGAACGCGGCGGCGGGGTCGGCGAAGCCGCCCACGAGCACGAAGTTCGCGTCGCTGGGGACCGGCTCGAGGCCGAGGGCGCGGGTGCCGTCGACGATGCGGTCCCGCTGCGCCTTGAGGGCGGCGACGGTGCCGAGCAGGTCGTCGGCGTGCTCGAGCGCCGCGACGGCCGCCACCTGCGTGAGGGTCGACAGGTGGTACGGCAGCCGCACCAGACGCAGCGCCGCGGTCACCGCGGGGTCGGCGGCCAGGTAGCCGAGCCGCACCCCGGCGAAGGCGAAGGCCTTGCTCATCGTGCGCGTCACCACGAGGCGTACCCGGCCCGGCAGGAGGGTGAGGGCGCTCGGCGTGCCCGGCCGGGCGAACTCCGCGTAGGCCTCGTCGACCACCACGACGGCGTGCGGCGCCGCGTCGTGGACGGCCGTCACGACGTCGAGCGGGAGCGCGGTGCCCGTGGGGTTGTTCGGCGAGCACAGGAACACGACGTCGGGGTCGAGGTCGCGGGCCTGCGCCGCCGCCGCGTCCGCCGTGAGGTCGAACGGGTCGACGTCGCTGCCGGGACGGACGCCGTCTATCCAGCGCGTGCCGGTCGTCGCCGCGATGACGGGGTGCATGGAGTACGACGGGGTGAAGCCGAGCGCCGTGCGGCCCGGCCCGCCGAAGGCCTGCAGCACGTGCTGCAGGACCTCGTTGGAGCCGTTGGCCGCCCACACGCCGTCGGCGTCGACCGGGGAGCCGCTGCTGCGGGTGAGCCAGGCCGCGAGCGCCTCGCGCAGCGCGGTGAGCTCGCGGTCGGGGTAGCGGTTGAGGTCGCCGGCGACGCGGGCGAGGGCGTCGACGACCGCGGCGGCGACGCCCGGCGGCAGCGGGTGGGCGTTCTCGTTGGTGTTGAGCCGGACGGGCACGTCGAGCTGGGGGGCGCCGTACGCGGTCCGGCCCCGCAGGTCGGGGCGCAGGGGCAGGCCGGAGGGGTCGAGGCGCGGGTCGCTCACGGCGCCAAGGGTAGGCAGCGGGCGGGGACGGGCAGCGCCGGTCCCACGGTGGGCTGCGGGACGCCGGTCGGCCCGGCCGCCGGCCCGGTCGACCCGGTCGACCCGGTCGACCCGGTCGACCCGGTCGACCCGACCGACCCGACCGCGGGCGGTGCAGCCACGGCCGTGCGACCGCGGCGCTGCGCGAGGGCGACGGCGACGAGGACGAGGAGCCCGCCCGCGACCTGCCAGACGGTGAGGGACTGCCCCAGCAGGGCCCAGCCGAGCGTCGTCGCCACGACCGGGGCGAGCAGGCCGAGGCTCGACAGCGCCCCGGAGGGCAGCGCGCCCACCCCGAGGAACCACACGACGTAGGCGAGCGCGGTGCCCGCGAGCGCCAACCACGCGTAGCCCGCGAGCGCGGGCGCGTCGAGCAGCCGCGGCGGCAGCGGGCCCTCGACCGCGAGCGCGACGGGCAGCAGCACGAGCCCGCCCGCGAGCAGCTGCCACGAGGTCACCGCGAGCAGCGGCGCCGGGCGGCCCCACCGCTTGGCCAGGACCACCCCGACCGCCATCGACACCGCCCCTCCCGTCGCGGCGGCGAGGCCGACGCCGTCGAGCCGGGCCTCGGCCCGCAGCACGAGCAGCGCGACGCCCGCCACCCCGAGCAGGGCCGCGAGGACCGCGCGCCGGCCGGCGCGCTCACCGAGCAGCAGCGTGGCGAGGCCGAGGACCACGAGCGGCTGCAGCGCCCCGACCGTCGCCGCGACGCCCCCGGGCAGGCGGTAGGCGCCCACGAAGAGCAGCGCGAAGAAGGCGCCGATGTTGAGGGTGCCGAGCACGAGCGCGCGGCCCCACCATCCGCGCGGCGGCAGGCGTCGCGCGAGCAGCAGGAGCAGCACCCCGGCGGGCAGCGCGCGCAGCACCGCCGCCGTGAGCGGCCGGCCGGGCGGGAGGAGCTCGCTCGTCGTCGCGTACGTCGTGCCCCACAGCAGCGGCGCGAGCGCCGCGACCGGCAGGACCCAGCGTCGATCTCTTAGCATTAAGACAATGTATCTCATCGCTAAGACATCGTCTAGGCTCGGTGCGTGAGGGACTTCGTCGACGACCTGCTCGACGCGTGGCGGCGCGAGCGCCCCGACCTCGACCACTCCCCCGTGGGCGTGGTCGGTCGGCTGTCCCGGGCGGCGCGCGTGGCCGAGTCGGCGATCGCGGCGAATTTCGCGGCGCACGGCCTGGACCGCGCGTCCTACGACGTGCTCGCGACCCTGCGCCGCGCCGGGCCGCCGTACGAGCGCACGCCGGGCGACCTGCTGCGCTCCTCGATGGTGACCTCCGGCGCCGTCACGCAGCGCCTGGACCGCCTGGAGCAGCGCGGCCTGGTGGCTCGGCGCCGCAGCGGGCGCGACGCCCGCTCGGTCGTCGTGCAGCTCACCGAGGCCGGGCTCGCCGCCGTCGAGGACGTGCTGCCGACGCACCTGGCGACCGAGCGGGAGGTTCTCTCGCCGCTGACGGCGCGGGAGCAGGAGCAGCTCGCGGACCTGCTGCGCCGGCTGCTCGCCGCGCACGAGCGGCGACCCGCCGGCGTCACGGCCGGCGACGCCGCCGGCCGCGACGCCTAGACGAGCGGCTCGAAGCGGGCGCGGACCGCGTCGCCGTGGGCGGGCAGGTCCTCGGCGTCGGCGAGGGCGACGACGTGGTCTGCCACCTCGCGCAGCGCGCGCTCGTCGTAGTCGACGACGTGGATGCCGCGCAGGAAGGTCTGCACGCTCAGCCCGCTGGAGTGGCACGCGCAGCCCCCGGTCGGCAGCACGTGGTTGGACCCGGCGCAGTAGTCGCCCAGGCTCACGGGCGCCCAGCGGCCGACGAACACCGCGCCGGCGTTGCGGACCCGGGCCGCCCGCTCGCGGGCGTCGACGGTGTGGATCTCCAGGTGCTCGGCCGCGTACGCGTCGACCACCTCGAGGCCCGCGTCGAGGTCGTCGACGAGCACGATCGCGCTCTGCGGCCCCTGCAGGGCGATGCTGACGCGCTCCCGGTGCTTCGTCCGCGCCACCTGCAGGGCCAGCTCCTCGTGCACCGCCGCCGCGAGCCGCTCGCTCGGGGTCACGAGCACGGCGGCGGCCATGGGGTCGTGCTCGGCCTGGCTCACGAGGTCGGCGGCGACCGCACGGGGGTCGGCGCTGTCGTCGGCGAGGACGCCGATCTCGGTGGGGCCGGCCTCGGAGTCGATGCCGATGACCCCCTTGAGCAGGCGCTTCGCCGCGGCGACGTAGATGTTGCCCGGCCCGGTGACGATGTCGACGCCGGGCACGACGAGCCGCCCGGCGCCGTCACGGGCGCCGTAGGCGAACATCGCGACGGCCTGCGCCCCGCCGACCGCGTAGACCTCCTCGACGCCGAGCAGCGCGCACGCCGCGAGGATCGTCGGGTGCGGCAGCCCGCCGAAGTCGCGCTGGGCGGGGCTCGTGACGGCGATCTGCTCGACGCCCGCCTCCTGCGCGGGCACGACGTTCATGACGACGCTGCTCGGGTAGACCGCGAGCCCGCCGGGCACGTACAGCCCGACCCGCTCGACCGGCACCCAGCGCTCGGTCACGGTGCCGCCCGGCGCGACCTGCGTCGTGCGGTCGCTGCGGCGCTGGTCGGCGTGGACGAGCCGCGCCCGCCGGATCGACTCCTCCAGCGCGGCGCGGACGGCCGGGTCCAGGCGCTCCAGCGCCCCGTGCAGCGCGGCGGCGGGCACCCGGACGTCGGACAGGCGCACCCCGTCGAAGCGCTCGGTGAGGTCGAGCAGGGCGGCGACGCCGCGGTCGCGGACGTCGTCGCAGATCGGCCGCACCGTCGCCACGGCCTGCTCGACGTCGAGCGCGGCCCGCGGCACGACGCCGCGCAGCTCGCGGTGGTGCAGCGCGCGGCCCCGCAGGTCCATCGTGCGGACGAGGCGGTCGGTCTCCTGCAGCGTGTCGGGCACGGCCCCATGGTAGGTCGGGCCGCCGGCGCGGCCGCGGTGGCAGGATCGCGGGCGTGAGCAGGCGGGCCGGGCGGGGCGGGGGCACCCCCGCGACGGCTGCGCTCGAGGCGGCCGGCACCGAGCACACCGTGCACGCCTACGACCACGACCCGCGGACCGCCCGGGAGTCCGGCTACGGCCTGGAGGCGGCCGAGGCCCTCGGGCTCGACCCGCGGCAGGTGTACAAGACGCTGCTCGTGCAGCTGGAGCCCGCCGGCCGGCCCGGTCTGGGCGTCGCGGTGGTGCCGGTGTCGGCACGGCTCGACCTCAAGGCCGTCGCCGCCGCGCTCGGGGCGAAGCGCGCGAGCATGGCGGACCCCGCGGCCGCGGAGCGGGCCACGGGCTACGTGGTCGGGGGCATCTCCCCGCTGGGCCAGCGCACGCGCCTGCCGACCGTGGTGGACGCCTCCGCGCTGGACCACGAGCACGTGTACGTGAGCGGCGGGCGCCGTGGCCTCGACCTCGGGCTCGCGCCCGGGGACCTCGTCGCCCTCACCTCGGCGGTGACCGCCGCCGTCGCCCGGTCGACCGCGGCTCCCTAGGGTTGGCCCGGTGAGCCGCCTCGTCCCCGTCTTCCCGCTGGGGACCGTCCTCGTGCCGGGGCTCGTGCTCCCGCTGCACGTGTTCGAGGAGCGCTACCGGCGGCTGGTCGCCGACCTCGTCGCGGCGCCGGAGGACTCCCAGCACTTCGGCGTCGTCGCGATCCGGGCGGGTCACGAGGTGGGGGCGGGCCGCGCGACGGCGCTGCACGAGGTCGGCACGCTCGCCGACCTCACCGACGTGACGGCCCTGCCCGACGGCCGCTACGACGTGCAGACGGTCGGCAGCAGGCGCTTCCGGGTGCTCGGGCTCGACGAGGACTCCGGCCGGCCCGACGCCGCCGTGCCCTACCTGCGGGCGCACGTCGAGGTCCTGCCGGAGCCGACCGACGACGTCGCGCAGCTGCTCGTGCCGGCGGTGCAGCGCGCCTTCGAGCGCTACCGGGCCCGGCTGCGCGGCGCGGGGTCCCCGCTGCCCGGCGACCCCCTCATGCTGTCGTACACGGTCGCGGCGAACATGCTCCTCGACCTCGCCGACCGCCAGGCGCTGCTGGAGGCGCCAGGCACCGCGGACCGGCTGCGGCTCGCGCTGCGCCTGCTGGCCCGGGAGGACGTCCTGGTGCGCGTCCTGCGGGCGGTGCCGGCCACCGACCTGGTCCGGCGCCCCGCCTCGCCCAACTGAGCGGCTCGCGGGCCGGGCCGGTCCCGGGCTCCCTCAGCCGTGCTCGCTGTGGCGGCGCCACGCCGCCCACGCGACCTCGCGCGCGGTGTCGACCGTCACGAGCACCGTCACCGCGAGCGGCCACAGCAGTCCGCCGACCAGCGTCGCGGCGGTGAGGACGGGCCCGCTGAGGGCGTCGACCTCCGCCGCGCTCACACCGTCGGGCGGCGCCCCGACGGGCAGGAGGGTCCCCAGCAGCCAGCCCGTCAGCCAGGCGACGGCCGCCCCGAGGAGGCCGCCGACGAGCAGCCCGACGAGCCGCCCGACCGACCGCGCGTCGACGTCGTCCTCGCGCACGAGCACCCAGCCCAGCCCCAGCAGCGTGCCCGTGGCGAGGCAGGCGAGCGCGAACCCGGCGTCGACCGCGCCGCGGGACTGCACGAGGTCGAGGTAGCCGCCCTGCACCGGGCGGCGCCCGCCCGGGACCACCGCCCACCACGCCAGCCCGGCGAGCGGCGCCACCGCGAGGGACAGCAGCAGCGCACGGAGCGCGTGGCGGCGGGGGTCGCGGCGCCCGCGGCGCGAGCGCGAGCGCGGCCGCAGCGGCGTCGCGGCGTCGCTCACCCCAGGCACGCCGGCCCGAGCAGGGCCTTGAGGTCGCCGAAGAGCGCGGGGGTGACCGTGACCCGCAGCCCGTCGTCGAGCCGCATGAGGGTGTCGCGGCCCGGCTGGCGCAGCTGCAGGCGGACCTCGGTGGTGCCGGGGTGGGTGTCGAGCACGCCCTTGAGGCGCTCGACGACGACCGGCGTGCACCGGGTGACGTCCATCTGGATGGTGACGGGACCGTCGGCGGACGTGTCGACGTCCGGCAGGGTGATCTCCGTCGCGCGCACGCTGACCGGGCGGTCGTCGCTGCGCGACAGGTCGCCCTTGACGACGACGACGACGTCCTCGGCGAGCACCGGCCCGGCGATGTCGTACTGGCTGGGGAACACGAGCACCTCGACGGAGCCCGCGAGGTCCTCCACCGTGACGATGGCCCACGTCTTGCCCTGCTTGGAGATCTTCCGCTGCACCCCCGTCACGAGGCCGGCGACGGTGACCTTCGCCCGGTCCTTGAGCGACTCGTCGGTGCTCAGCTGGGCGATCGACACGTCGGCGAGCTTCGCGAGCACGTTCTCGATGCCGCTGAGGGGGTGGTCGGAGACGTAGAGCCCGAGCATGGCCCGCTCGCGCTGCAGCAGCTCCTTCTTGTCCCACTCCGGCAGGTCCGGCACCGCCACCGTGACGCCGGTCGCGATGGTGCCGCCCCCGTCGTCGGAGCCACCGAGGCCCGCGAAGAGGTCGAACTGCCCGTCGGCCTGCTTGCGCTTGAGGGCGACGGCCTCGTCGACCGCCTCCTCCATGACCGCGGTCAGCGACCGGCGGGTGTGGCCCATGGCGTCGAACGCGCCGGCCGCGACGAGGGACTCCACCGTCCGCTTGTTGCACACCGGTGCGGGGACCTTGTCGAGGAAGTCGCGGAAGTCGGCGTAGGCGCCCTTGGCCTCGCGCGCGGCCACGACGAGGTCGACGACGTTGCCGCCGACGTTGCGGACGGCCTCCAGACCGAAGCGGATGGACCCGCCGACCGGGGTGTAGTCGCGCGCGGAGGTGTTGACGTCGGGCGGGAGCACCTCGATGCCCATGCGACGGCACTCCTGCAGGTACAGCGCCGACTTGTCCTTGTCGTCGCGCACGCTCGTGAGCAGCGCCGCCATGTACTCGGCCGGGTAGTTCGCCTTGAGGTAGGCCGTCCAGTAGCTGACGAGCCCGTAGGCGGCGGAGTGCGCCTTGTTGAAGGCGTAGTCGGAGAACGGGACGAGGATGTCCCACAGCGTCCGGATGGAGTCCTCGGAGTAGCCGTTGGCCTTCATGCCGTCGGCGAAGCCGACGTACTCGGCGTCGAGCACCTCGCGCTTCTTCTTGCCCATGGCGCGGCGGAGCAGGTCCGCCTTGCCGAGGGAGTACCCGGCGAGCTGCCGGGCGATGTCCATGACCTGCTCCTGGTACACGATGAGGCCGTAGGTCGTGCCGAGGATCGGCTCGAGGGCCTGCGCGAGCTCCGGGTGCGGGTAGCTGATCGGCTGCAGGCCGTTCTTGCGCAGCGCGTAGTTCGTGTGCGAGCCCGCGCCCATCGGCCCCGGCCGGTACAGGGCGATGACGGCGGAGATGTCCTCGAAGTTGTCCGGCTTCATCTGCCGCAGCAGCGCCCGCATGGGCCCGCCGTCCAGCTGGAACACCCCGAGGGTGTCGCCGCGGCCGAGCAGGTCGTACGTCGCCGGGTCGGTCATGTCCTTGCTGAGGGCGTCGAGGTCGACGTCGACACCCGTGTTCGCCTTCACGTTCCGGAGGGCGTCGTCCATGATCGTGAGGTTGCGCAGGCCGAGGAAGTCCATCTTGACCAGGCCGAGCGTCTCGCAGCTCGGGTAGTCGAACTGCGTGATGATCTGCCCGTCCTGCTCCCGGCGCATGAGCGGGACGAGGTCGATGAGCGGCTCGCTGCTCATGATGACGCCGGCGGCGTGGACGCCCCACTGCCGCTTGAGGTTCTCTAGCCCGCGGGCGCGCTCGATGACGCCGCGTGCCTCGGGGTCGGCGTCGTGCAGGGCGCGGAACTCCCCCGCCTCGGCGTAGCGCTTGTGCTGCGGGTCGAACATGCCCGACAGCGGCACGTCCTTGCCCATGACCGCCGGCGGCATCGCCTTGGTGAGCCGCTCGCCCATGGAGAAGGGGTGGCCGAGGACGCGGCTCGCGTCCTTGAGGGCCTGCTTCGCCTTGATGGTGCCGTACGTGACGATCATGGCGACCCGGTCGTCGCCGTAGCGCTCGGTGACGTAGCGGATGACCTCCGGGCGACGCCGGTCGTCGAAGTCGACGTCGAAGTCCGGCATGGACCTGCGCTCGGGGTTGAGGAACCGCTCGAAGATGAGGCCGTGCTGGATGGGGTCGAGGTCGGTGATGCCCATCGCGTACGCGCACATCGAGCCGGCCCCGGAGCCACGGCCCGGGCCGACGCGGATGCCGTTGCGCTTGGCCCAGTTGATGAAGTCGGCGACGACGAGGAAGTAGCCGGGGTAGCCCTTGCCGACGATGACCTCGGTCTCGTACTCGGCCTGCTTGCGGCTGGCGTCCGGCACGCCGCCGGGGTAGCGCGCGTGCAGCCCGCGCTCCACCTCCTTGACGAACCACGAGGTCTCGTCCTCGCCCTCGGGGCAGGGGAAGCGGGGCATGTAGCGGCCCTCGCCCTCGGTGAACTCGACCTGGCAGCGCTCGGCGACCAGCAGGGTGTTGTCGCACGCCTCGGGCAGGTCGGCGAAGACCTGGCGCATCTCGGCCGCCGACTTGAGGTAGTAGCCGTCGCCGTCGAACTTGAAGCGCTTGGGGTCGTCGAGGCGGGAGCCGGACTGCACGCACAGCAGCACCTCGTGCGCGCCGGCGTCCTCCTGCTTCGTGTAGTGCAGGTCGTTGGTCGCCAGCAGCGGCAGGTCGAGGTCGCGCGCGATGCGGAGCAGGTCCTCGCGGACGCGCCGCTCGATCGACAGCCCGTGGTCCATGAGCTCGCAGAACAGGTTGCCCGCGCCGAACAGGTCCTTCATCTCCGCCGCGGCGCGCCGGGCCTCGTCGTACTGCCCGAGGCGCAGCCGGGTCTGCACCTCCCCGGACGGGCAGCCCGTCGTGGCGATGAGGCCGTGGTGGTACGTGTCGAGGAGCTCCCGGTCCATGCGGGGCTTGAAGTAGAAGCCCTCCATGCTCGCGAGGCTGGAGAGCCGGAACAGGTTGTGCATGCCCTGCGTGGTCTCCGCGAGCAGGGTCATGTGCGTGTACGCGCCGGAGCCGGACACGTCGTCGCCCGGGTTGCTCTGCGCGTCGCCCCACTTGACGCGCGTGCGGTCGAACCGGCTCGTGCCGGGCGTGACGTACGCCTCGGTCCCGATGATCGCCTTGAGCCCGGCCTGGCGGGCCTTGGACCAGAACTCGTAGGCGCCGAAGACGTTGCCGTGGTCGGTCATCGCCACGGCCGGCATGCCCATCCGCTGCGCCTCGGCGAACAGCTCGCCGATCCTGGCCGCCCCGTCGAGCATCGAGTACTCGGTGTGGACGTGGAGGTGGGCGAAGGAGTCGGAGGACCGTGCGGCGGACATCGTCCGTGAGTGTAGGTCGGCCCCCGGACGCTGCGGCGGCGTCCACGCCGTCCACCCGCCCCCGCTCCCCCAACCCCTTCGCCGAGGGGTCGGTCCGGACACGTGACGCACCCGTCGAATGTGCCCCCGGCGCCCCCTCGACGCAGGGGAAGGGGACAGGCAGGGGGGACGGTCAGCGGGTGAGGGCGCGGCGGACACGGGCTGCCGTGCCGAGGGGGTCGTGCGCCAGGTCCTCGCGCGTCACGACGACGACCCGCCACCCGAGCTCCTCGAGCCGCTCGCGGCGGCGGAGGTCGCGCTGCCACTGCCCCGCCTCCATGTGGTGGCGGCCGTCGTACTCGACCGCCACCCGCTGGTCCGGCCAGCCGAGGTCCACCCGCGCGACGGCACGTCCGTCGGGACCGGTGACGACGAGCTGCGGGACGGGCCGGGGCAGGCCGGCCTCGTGGACGAGCAGCCTGAGCACCGACTCCGGCGGCGACTCCGCCCGCCCGTCGAGCAGGGGCAGAGCGCGCCGGGCCGTCCTCACGCCGCGACGCCCGCGGCCGCCGGCGACCGCCGTCCGGAGCCGCTCCGCGGTCGCCGGCCAGCGCGCGAGGGTGGCGTCCCCGACGACCACGAGCTCCCACCGCGCCCGACCGCGCGAGGTCGCACCACGTGCGCACGACGTCCGTGCACCGGACTCCCTGCACGAGCCGGTACGGCACGGCGGTGTCCGAGGTGTGACCCCGCAGGTCCCGGCGCCGGGTGGCGCGCGGGTCGTCACCGACGGTCGTGACGTGCACCGGAAGCGAGCGCCTCCGCCTCGGCACCGGCAGGCCGAGCAGGGCGACGGCGGTCCAGTGGCTCACGACCGCGCTCGCCGGCAGCTGCGAGAGGACGGCACGGCAGCGCCGGGCGAGGTCGGCGTCCACCGGGACCCAGGCACCCGTCGTGGCGCGGCTGGACCCGGTCCCGTACAGCCACCGCCGGCCCACGCCCGCTGCCACGGCACGCTCGCGGTCCAGCCAGTCCCACTCCACCCACTGCGACCCGCTCCCGAGCACCACCCCGCAACCCCAGCGCCCCGACCCCGCTCACGGGCCCCCCGGCCCGCCCTGTGCACACCCCCCACCCCGTCCACAGCCCCTCACCCGCGGCCCCCGTACCCACGCCGAGGGGTCGGTCCGGACACGTCACGCGGCGTCCCGACGTGACCGGACCGACCCCTCGGCGAGAGTGGGGGTGGAGGTGAGAGTGGGGGTGGAGAGGAGGTGGGTCAGGGGCGCAGGCGGCGGAGGGCCTCGGCGAGGTCGTCGGGGTACTCCGAGCGGAGGTGGACGCGCTCGCCGGTCCCCGGGTGGTCGAAGGCGAGCCCGACGGCGTGCAGCCACTGCCGCTCCAGGCCGAGGCGGGCGGCGAGCGTGGGGTCGGCGCCGTACGTGAGGTCGCCGACGCACGGGTGCCGCAGCGCGGACATGTGGACCCGGATCTGGTGGGTGCGCCCGGTCTCGAGGTGGATCTCGAGCAGCGAGGCGGCGGGGAACGCCTCGAGGGTGTCGTAGTGGGTGACGCTCGGCTTGCCGTCGGCGACGACGGCCCAGCGGTAGGAGTGCGACGGGTGCCGGCCGACGGGCGCGTCGACCGTCCCGCTGGAGGGGTCGGGGTGGCCCTGCACGACCGAGTGGTACGTCTTGTCGACGGTGCGGGTGCGGAACTGGTCCTTGAGCGAGGTGTACGCCCGCTCGCTCTTCGCCACGGCCATGAGGCCGGACGTGCCGACGTCGAGGCGGTGCACGACACCCTGCCGCTCCGCCGCGCCGCTCGTGCTCACCCGGTAGCCGGCCGCGGCGAGCCCCCCGACGACCGTCGGGCCGGTCCAGCCCGGGGACGGGTGGGCCGCGACCCCGACGGGCTTGTCGACGACGACGACGTCCTCGTCGTCGAGGACGACCCGCATGCCCTCGACGGGCTCGGCGGCGACGTCCGGGGCCGCAGTCTCGTCGGGCAGCGACACCTCGAGCCAGGCCCCGGCCACGAGCCGGTCGGACTTCGCGGCGGGCCGGGAGTCGAGCGTCACCCCGCCCGCGGCGACGAGCTCGGCGGCGCGCGTGCGCGACAGCCCGAGCAGGCGGGCCACGCCCGCGTCGACCCGCTCCCCCTCCAGGCCGTCCGGGACCGGCAGCGCCCGCGTGCTCACGGCTCGCGGGGTGCGGTCGACGGCTCGACCGACGGCCCGTCCGCGTCCCCCGACCCGTCCTGGACGTGCGCCCCGCCGCGGTCCGCAGCGCCGTCGCCGTCACCGGCGCCCTCGCCGTCACCGCTCCCCTCGCCGTCGCGGAACGGCACGTCGCGCAGCGACAGGAGCACGACGAGCGCGGCGCCCGTCACCACCCCGACGTCGGCGACGTTGAAGATGGGGAAGCTCGGCAGCTGGAAGAAGTCGACGACCTCGCCCCGGGCGAAGCCGGGCGGACGGAGCAGCCGGTCGGTGAGGTTCCCGAGCGCTCCGCCGAGCAGCACCCCCACCGCCAGCCCCCACGCCGGCCGGGTCGTGCGGACCAGCGCGACGACCATCGCGACCGAGGCCGCGGTCGCGAAGACCGTCAGCAGCGGCGTCGCGCTCGTGCCGAGGCTGAACGCCGCGCCGGGGTTGTAGTACAGCCGCAGCCCGAACAGGTACCCGAGCACGTCGACGCGCTCGCCCGGCTCGAGCCCGCGCTCGGCCAGGAGCTTGGTGACCTGGTCGAGGACGACGACGACAGCAGCCGCGGCCGCGCCCACCAGGAGGGGGCGACGGCCGCGGGTCGTGCTGCGGGGTGCGTGCGAGGTCAGCTCTGACCGCCGAACGGGAACCCGCCGCCGGCGGCGGCGGCGTCGTCGCGGGAGCCCGGCGTGCGCCCCGGCACGACCTGGCCCTTGTTGTCGAGCTCGCGGAGCTGGTTCTCGAGGTAGCTCTTGAGACGGCTGCGGTAGTCGCGCTCGAAGCCGCGCAGCTCGTCGATCTTCCGCTCGAGCAGCGCGCGCTCCTGCTCGAGGCTGCCGAGGGTCTGCGCCTGCTTCTCCTCGGCCTCGCGCACGAGGCGGGTGGCGGTCTCCTGCGCCTCGCTGACGAGGCGGTCGCGCTCCTGCTCGCCGTTGCGCACGTGCTCGTCGTGCAGGCGCTGGGCGAGGGCGAGCATGCCCGACACGTCGCCCTGGTCGCCGTTGCCGGCGGCGGGGGACGAGACCGGGGCGGGCGCGGCGGCGGCCACGGGCGCCGGCGCGTCGTCGGAGGCGGCCACGGGCGCGCTCTGGCCGGTGTCGGAGGACCCGCCGCGCGACAGCTCGGAGACCCGACCCTCGCACTGCGAGAGCTGGCGCCGGAGGTCCTCGTTCTCCTCGTTGAGGCGCCGCAGCTCCGCGACCACCTCGTCGAGGAAGTCGTCGACCTCGTCCTGGTCGTAGCCCTCGCGGAACTTCGTGGGGTTGAACCGCTTCTGGACCACGTCGTCTGCGGTCAACGGCATGTCGTCACCTCGTCGATCTGATCATCGGGAGCAGCGCCCCCGTCACGGTAGCGGACGGACGTGTCGACCAGAGGTCGCCGTCGGGTGGGTGCGCCAGAGGGTACTCCGGCGCGCCCGGGCCGGCCGCCGGGCACGGCGGTGGCCGCGGTGCTCACAGCGACCGGCCGAGCCCCGCGAGCACCTGGTAGAGCACGACGACCACGATGAAGAGGATCATGAACCCGAGGTCGAGGCGGATCGAGCCGATGGTGAGCGGCGGGATGACCCGGCGCAGGGCGTTGAGCGGCGGGTCCGTCGCGGAGTAGACGACCTCGAGGGCCACGACGAGCGGGCCGGACGGCCGCCAGTCGCGGGAGAACACCTGGACCCAGCCGACGACGAGGCGGGCGAACAGGAGCACGAGGTACAGGAACACGACGAACGCGAGTACCTGGAAGACGACGCCCACGACGCAAGCCTAGGTGGCGACCGGACGCGCTCGCGCCGCGCGGTCCCCGTTCAGGACTGGTTGAACAGTCCGGCGCCGGCGGTGACCTCGTGCTTCTCGTTCGTCACCTCGACGGCGGAGGGCGAGAGCAGGAACACCTTGTTCGTCACCCGCTCCACGGCGCCGTGCAGGCCGAAGACGAGACCGGCCGCGAAGTCGACGAGCCGCTTCGCCTCGACGTCGGTCATGTCCGACAGGTTCATGATGACCGGCACGCCCTCGCGGAAGTGCTCGCCGATGAGCTTCGCGTCGTTGTACGTGCGCGGGTGGACGGCGGTGATGCGCTGCAGGTCGCCGGCGGCCCGGACCGCGCTCGGGAGGTGCGTCACGGTGGCACCCCTCGCCTCGGGGACCCGGCCGCGCTCGACGCGCTCGGGGCGGCGGTCGGGCTCCTGCTCGACCTCGTCCACCTCGTAGTCGTCGTACTGCTCGTCCTCGGCGAGGCCGAGGTACACCAAGGTCTTGCGTAGTGCGCCCATGCGCCCTCTCCTCCGTGCCGCGTGGTGCTGGGGACTTCTCGACGCTAGCCGAGCGGTGGCCGCTGCCCGAGGACCGCGGCCCCGACACGCAGGTGTGTCGCGCCGTTCGCGACGGCCTGCTCGAGGTCGCCGCTCATGCCCGCGCTGAGTGCCGTCGCCGCCGGGTGGTCGGCGCGGACCTGCTCGCCGAGATCCCGCAGCCGGGCGAAGGCCGCCGACGGGTCCTGCCCGAGCGGAGCGACCGCCATGAGCCCGAGCAGCCGCAGCCGCTCCGCACCCGCGACGGCGTCGCACAGGGCGGGGACGTCCTCGGCGACCACCCCACCCCGCCCGGGGTCGCCGTCGAGGCTCACCTGCACGAAGCAGCCGAGCCCCGTCTCCCCCGCCCCGTCGGACAGCAGCGGGACCAGGCGGGGGTCGTCGACGGAGTGCACGACGTCGGCGAGCCGCGCGGTCGCACGCGCCTTGTTGCGCTGCAGGCGGCCGATGGCGTGCCAGCGCAGCGGCACCCGGCCGGCCGCCGGCGCCTCCTCGGTGAGCGCGGCGTGCTTGTCGCGCAGCTCGGGCAGGCGCGCCTCGCCGACGTCTCGCACGCCGAGGCCGGCCAGGAGCGCGACGTCGCTGGCGGGGTACGTCTTGGTGACGACGACGAGCGTGAGGTCGGTCGGGGCCCGGCCGACCGCGGCGCACGCGTCGGCGATGCGGGCCCGCACCCGTCCGAGCCCCTGCACGAGCTCGGCCCGGCGCTCGTCCCGCCCGGATGTGGTCCCGCCCGGGTCGCTCACGCGGGGTCCACCACGACGAGCGCCGCGTGGCGGCGCGAGGTGCCGTCGCGCCGGTGGCTCGCGAGCGAGGTGTCCTCCAGGGTGCACACCGCCCACCGGGTGTCGAGCTCGACGGGCGGGCCGTCGAGCGTCTCGTCGAGCGGCGCGGCCAGCTGCGCGCGCACCCCCGCGACGACGTCGACCGCGGGCGTCCCCGCCCGCGTCACGCCGGCCGCCGCGGGCTCCGCGGCCGCGACCTGCGCCCGCAGCGCGTCGGGGACCTCGTAGCAGGCG
Source organism: Aquipuribacter sp. SD81 (assembly GCF_037153975.1). Classification (NCBI taxonomy): domain Bacteria; kingdom Bacillati; phylum Actinomycetota; class Actinomycetes; order Micrococcales; family Intrasporangiaceae; genus Aquipuribacter; species Aquipuribacter sp. SD81. The sequence continues at coordinate 6,865 of NZ_JBBAYJ010000029.1, read as the reverse complement.
CCGCACACCGTGGGTCCCGCCCGGGCGAGCAGGTCGCGGGCGCCCGCGGCGCGCAGCGCCCGCACGGCACGCCGGGCGACCCCGAGGCGGAGCCCCTCGCGGCCGACGTGGACGGCGGCGGCGATGCCGGCACCGGGGTCGGCGAGCAGCAGGGGCATGCAGTCCGCGGCGCGCACCCCGACCGCGAGCGGGGCGGCGAGGTCGTCGCCGACCACGAGCACGCCGTCCGCCTCCGGCGGCGGGCCCGGCCACGGGTCCCGCACCCGGACCACCCGGTCGCCGTGCACCTGGCGCGGGAGCAGCAGGCGCTCCGGCGCGACGCCGAGGGCGTCGGTGACGGCGGCGCGCCCGGCCCCGGTGTCGGACGAGCCGAGGTCGACGTCGCCGGTGACGACGAGACGGACGCGGCCGGCCCGTGCGTCCTCGCGGAGCACGGGACCGGCCGACGGCACCGTCATGGTCCGGTCACCCGGACGCCTGCGCAGCGCTCACTGCGACGGCTTGACGAAGTCCGGGACGTCGAGGTCGTCGTCGTCGAGGAAGCCGGGCCGGCGGCGCTGCGCACCCTCGGGCGACTGGTACGCGGGGCGCCCGGCGCCCACGCCCACCGGCTCCGGCGCCCGCGTGGGCGCGGGGACAGGCTCGTGCGCGCCGGCCCCGGGGTGACCGGGCTGCGGCTGCTGGGCGGGGCGGGCCATGTCGGGCGCGTAAGTCGCCTGGGAGCCGGCGTAGGCCTGCCCCCCGGTGTAGGCGGGCTGCTCGGTCGTCGGCCGCGGCTCGGGACGCCGGCCGGCGTCGTCACCGAAGGGACGACCACCGGGCTGCTGGCCGCCCTGGCTGCTCTGGCCGCCCTGGCCGTGGTGCCCCGGCTGGCCGTTCTGGCCGTTCTGGCCGGGCTGGGCCGCGGCCGGCTGACGGTCCGGGGTGGCCTGCGGCTGGGGGCGGGCCTGCGGCGGGGCGCCGACGGCCGGTCGCGCAGCGGCGCCCGGCACCTCGCCTCGGGCGGCGGCCTCCTTCTCGTCGAAGCCCGCCGCGATGACGGTGACCCGCACCTCGTCGCCGAGGGCGTCGTCGATGACCGCACCGAAGATGATGTTCGCCTCGGCGTGGGCGGCCTCCTGCACGAGGCGCGCGGCCTCGTTGATCTCGAACAGCCCGAGGTCGGAGCCGCCCTGGATCGACAGCAGCACGCCCTGGGCGCCGTCGACGCTCGCCTCCAGCAGCGGGGAGGAGATCGCCATCTCGGCCGCGCACACCGCACGGTCCTCGCCGCGGGCGGAGCCGATGCCCATGAGCGCGGTGCCCGCGCCCTGCATGACGCTCTTGACGTCGGCGAAGTCGAGGTTGATGAGGCCCGGGGTCGTGATGAGGTCGGTGATGCCCTGCACGCCGGACAGCAGGACCTGGTCGGCGGAGCGGAACGCGTCGAGCACGCTGACGCCGCGGTCGCTGATCGACAGCAGCCGGTCGTTGGGGATCGTGATGAGGGTGTCGACCTCGGCCTGCAGCGCCGCGATGCCGTTCTCGGCGCTCAGCGCGCGACGACGGCCCTCGAAGGTGAAGGGCCGCGTGACGACGCCGATGGTGAGGGCGCCCAGCGAGCGGGCGATCTTCGCGACGACCGGGGCACCGCCCGTGCCGGTGCCGCCGCCCTCGCCGGCGGTGACGAAGACCATGTCCGCGCCGCGGAGCACCTCCTCGAGCTCCTCGGCGTGGTCCTCCGCCGCCTTCTTGCCGACCTCGGGGTCGGCGCCGGCGCCGAGGCCGCGGGTGAGGTCGCGGCCGACGTCGAGCTTGACGTCGGCGTCGCTCATGAGCAGCGCCTGCGCGTCGGTGTTGACCGCGATGAACTCGACGCCGCGCAGCCCCACCTCGATCATGCGGTTGATCGCGTTGACCCCGCCGCCGCCGATGCCGACGACCTTGATGACGGCCAGGTAGTTCTGCGGTGCGGCCATGGGCCTACCTCTCGCTCGTTGTCGCCCCTCGGGGCCCTTCGGGCCTAGCCCTAACCCTCTGGTAGAGGGTTATAGTTATGTCAGCCAGCGCCTGAGAAGGACGGTAGGTACGCGGCACCCCCGGAACAACGACCGCCGTGGGTGTGTCGCGCCGCGTGTCGCACGCCGCGCCCGTCGACAGGAACACAGACGCACGCCCCACGTCGACAGGAACGCGGACGGGCGGGTCAGGGGATGACGGCGGGGGCGGCCGGCGAGGAGACGTCGTACACGCTCGCCTCGACCGACGACATGAGGCCGGACAGCACCTCGACCTTGCGGGCGGTGCGCTCGGGGGTGCCCCAGCGCACCTCGACGCCGTCGAGCACGAGGCGCACGTCGGCGGGCGAGGTCGCCGACACGCTCGTCGTGCGCGCCTGCATCTCCAGCGGCAGCCCCGCGAGGACCGCCTTCGCCGCGCGCAGCGTGTCGGCGCCGTCGCGCTCGACGTCCACGCGCAGCAGCGGCACGTCCTCGGGCAGGTCGGGCCGCTCGGCGAGCACGACGCCCTCCTCGTCGACGACCTCGTAGCCGCCCGGCGCGGGCACGGCCGCCACGGCCTCTCGCTCGGTGACGACGACCTCGAGGGTCCGCGGCCACCGGCGCTGCACCGCGACGTCGAGCACGAGCGGGTCCGTCGCCACCTCGCGCGCGATGGCGCCGGTGTCGACCGCGAGCAGCGGCGTGCCGAGGGCGCCGGCGGCCGCGGCCTGCACCTGCTCGACGGGCACGCGGACCGTCCCGGTCACGAGCACCTGGCGCGTGTCGAGGTGCCCCGCCCGCCACGCCCACGCGCCGGCGCCGGCCAGCGCGGCGAGCACGAGCAGGAGCACGACGAGCCCGCCCGCGCGGGCGCGCACGGACGCCCGGCGGGCCGCACCGGCCCGCTCGGCGAGGGAGGTCACCACCACGTCGTCACCGCCCTCACGCCTGCCGCCGTCGCAGCGCCTCGACGACGAGCGGCCCGAGCTCGGTGACGTCGCCCGCGCCGAGGGTGAGCACGAGGTCCCCCCGCCGCGCCGCGCGCGCAACGGCCGCCACCGCCTCCTCGCGGTCCGGCTCGAAGCGGCCGCCGTCGACGCGCGAGGCGACGAGGTCGCCGCTCACGCCGGGCTCCGGCTCCTCGCGCGCGCCGTAGACGTCGAGCACGACGACCGTGGCGGCGTCCTGCAGCGCGGTGGCGAAGCCGTCCGCGAACAGCCGGGTGCGCGAGTACAGGTGCGGCTGGAACAGCACGTGCACCTTGCCGCGCCCGGCGACGGACCGGGCCGCCGCGATGGTCGCGGCGACCTCGGTCGGGTGGTGGGCGTAGTCGTCGACCACCCGCACCCCTGCGGCCTCGCCGACGGGCTCGAAGCGCCGCCGCGCCCCGCTGAAGCCCTGCAGCCCGGCGACGACCTCGGCGGGGTCCAGGCCGAGGCCGGCGACCGCGGCCGTGTACGCCATCGCGGCGTCGACGACGTTGTGCCGGCCGGGGACCCGCAGGCGCAGCTCCCGGTCGCCCGCGCCCGGCACGGTCTGCTCCGAGGCGATGAGCCGGGCGGCGACGAGCTCGCCCTCGCCGAGCTCGGCCTTCGGGTCGACGACGACGCGCACGTCGGCGTCGGGCGCCTCCCCGACGGTGACGACCCGGCGGCCGCCGTCGACCTCGTCGGCGCCGGAGACCGCCGCGCCCGCTCCCCCGCCGAGGGACCGCGCGAGCGCCCGGGAGCCGCGGTCGTCGGCCCCGACGACGAGCAGCCCGCCGGGCTGCACGCGCTCGGCGAAGCGGCCGAAGGCCGCGTGGACCGCCTCGGCGTCGCCGTAGTGGTCGAGGTGGTCGGCCTCGACGTTGGTGACGAGGGCGACGTCGGGGCGGTATGCGAGGAAGGACCCGTCGGACTCGTCGGCCTCGGCGACGAAGACGGGGTCGGCGCCCCGGCGGGCGTTGACGCCGTCGACGACGAGGTCGCCGCCGATCGCGTACGACGGGTCGAGCCCGGCGGCGCGGGCGGCGACGGTGAGCATCGACGTCGTCGTCGTCTTGCCGTGGGTGCCGGCGACCGCGACCACGCGCGCACCGTGCATGAGGCCCGCGAGCGCCGTCGAGCGGTGCACGACGGGCACGCCGGCCGCCTCGGCCGCCCGCACCTCCGGGTTGTCGGGGCGGACCGCGGTCGACACCACGACGAGCGCGGCGCCGGCGACGTGGCCGGCGTCGTGGCCGACGTGCACCGTCGCGCCGCGCCCGGCGAGGGAGCGCAGCGTGGCGGAGTCGCGGGCGTCGGAGCCCGTCACGGGCACCCCGTCGTCGAGCAGCAGGCGGACGATGCCGCTCATGCCGGCGCCGCCCGCGGCCACGACGTGCACCGGGCCGGTGCGGAGCAGGCGCAGCAGGTCCTCCCCGCTCACGGGGCTGGTTGGGGTCACGAGGCCTCCTGGGCGGCGTCGAGGACGAGGTCGGCGAGGCGGTCGGCCGCCTCCAGCGAGCCGAAGGCGCGCGCGGCGGCCGCCATGTCGCGCAACTGCGCCGGGTCGCGGAGCACCGGCAGCAGGGTGGTCGTCACCCACTGCGGTGTGAGCTGGTCGTCGTCGACGAGCAGCCCGCCGCCGGCCGCGACGAGCGGCTCGGCGTTGAGGCGCTGCTCGCCGTTGCCGACCGGGAGCGGCACGTACGCCGCAGGGAGCCCGAGCGCGGCGAGCTCGCAGACCGTGCCGGCCCCGGCGCGGCACACCACCGCGTCGGCGGCGGCGTAGGCGAGGTCCATGCGGTCGACGTAGTCGACGACGACGTAGCGGGGCCGGTCCCCGTCGGGCTCGGCGTCCGCGGGCGCGCCCGGCGGCAGCGGCACGTGCTTGCCGCGCCCGGACACGTGCAGCACCTGCAGCCCGGCGGCGGCGAGCTCGGCCGCGGCGGCCGGGACGGTCTCGTTGAGCCGCTGGGCGCCGAGCGACCCGCCCGTCACCAGCAGCGTCGGCAGGTCGGGGTGAAGCCCGAAGGCCGCGCGCCCCTCCGCGCGCAGCGCGGCCCGGTCCAGCGACGTGATGGCCGAGCGCAGCGGCATGCCGACCGTCCGGGCGCCCGGCAGGGGCGTGCCGGGGAACGTCGTCGCGACCCACGGGGTCCACCGGGCGCCGAGCCGGTTCGCGAGCCCCGGCAGCGCGTTCTGCTCGTGCACGACGTAGGGGACGCGGGAGCGGCGCGCGCCGAGGTAGGCCGGCGTCGCCACGTAGCCGCCGAAGCCGACGACGACGTCGGCGTCGACCTCGCGCAGGACCCGGCGGACGCGGCGGACGGCGCCCGCGAGCCGGCCGGGCAGGCGCAGGAGGTCCGGCCCCGGCCGGCGCGGCAGCGGCACGCGCGGCAGGTGGCGCAGCTCGAGGCCGGCGGCGGGCACGAGACGCGCCTCGAGGCCCTCCGCGGTGCCGAGGACGGTGAGCCGCGTGCCGGGGGCGCGGCGCCCGAGCGCCTCCGCGGTCGCGAGCAGGGGCGCGACGTGGCCGGTGGTGCCGCCGCCGGCGAGCACGACCGAGACGCTCACGACCGGGCTCCCGGCACGTACCGGCGGCTCACCGGCGCGACGCCCCCCGCCGGCCGAGCCGGGCCGGCGAGACGACCGCGGCGCCCGCCCGCGCGGCGCGCACGCTCGTGGACAGCGCCTCGCGGGCGCCCGGCTCGCCGCGGGCGAAGGACAGCACCATGCCGAGGGCGACCATGGTCGTGACGAGCGACGAGCCGCCGCTGGACACCAGCGGCAGCGGGACGCCGAGGACGGGCACGAGCCCGATGACGACACCGATGTTGAGCAGCGCCTGCCCGAGCACCCAGCCGAGCACGCCTGCGGTCGCGATGGTGGCGAACGGGTCGACGGCGCGCTGCGCGACGCGGATGAGGCCCGCGGCGAGGGCGACGAAGAGCAGCAGGACGGTGAGCGTCCCCGGCAGCCCGAGCTCCTCCCCCACGATCGCGAAGATGTAGTCGTTGTGGGCCATCGGCAGCCACGCCCACTTCTCGCGGCTCGCGCCGAGGCCGAGGCCCCACCACCCGCCGGAGCCCAGCGCCCACAGCCCGTGCGTGGCCTGCCAGCACTGGCCGTAGATGTCCTCGCACTGGTTGCCGCCGAGCCACGCCTGCACGCGCGCCATGCGGTACGGCTCGCTGACGACGAGCGCCGCGGCCGCGGCGGCGCCCAGCAGGCCGCCGACCACGAAGAAGCGCAGCGGCGCGCCCGCGGCGAACAGCAGCCCCGCCAGGAGCATGACGATGACGAGCGCCGTGCCGAGGTCGCCGCCGGCGAGCACGACCCCGAGGACGGCGACGCCGCCGGGGAACACGACCGGCACGAGCACGTGGCCGAGGCGGCCGAGCAGGTGCTGCTTGCGCGCGAGCACGGCCGCGCCCCACACCACGAGCGCGAGCTTGAGCGCCTCCGACGGCTGGGCGGAGAACCCGGCGACCCGGATCCAGTTGCGGCTGCCGTTGACCTCCACGCCGAGCGGGGTGAAGACGAGCAGCTGCAGGAGCAGGCCCGCGAGCAGCGCGGGCCACGCGAGGCGCTTCCACCAGTGCACAGGCAGGCGCGCGGCGACGAGCATGAGGGGCAACCCGACGGCGGCGACCACGAGCTGCGTGCTCGCCACCTCCCACGGGTTGCCGCTGGTGGCGATGGACTCGACGCTGCTGGAGCTCAGCACCATGAGCAGGCCGAGGACGAGCAGCAGGCCGGTCGCGGCGGCGACGAGCGCGAACGACGTGACGGGCGTGTCGACCGCCTCGACCCAGCGGCGCAACGGCCCCGGCAGCCACGCGCGCGCGGCGGCGTCCTCGGCGCTCGTGCGTCCCCGCGCGCCGGCGGTGCCGGTCGCGGCGCCGCTCGCGCCGCCGCCCC
>NZ_JBBAYJ010000028.1 GCF_037153975.1 Aquipuribacter sp. SD81 | reverse complement strand
CGGGCGCGCGGGACGGCGCCGCGGCGGCCCGTCGCGCCCCGCGCAGGGCGCTCCGGCGGGCCCGCGGCGGGCACTCGTGGGGGCTCGTCCTCGGCGGCGGGGGCGTGCTGGGCGGCGCGTGGATGGCCGGGGCGCTCAGCGCGTACGAGGCCGCGTCGGGGCGGGACTGCCGTGACGCCGACGTCATCATCGGCACCTCGGTCGGCGCGTTCGCCGCCGCGCTGCTCGGCGCGGGCGCGTCCGTCGCGGACTGGTGCGCGCACCAGGAGGGCCGGCGGGTGCGGCAGGGGCCGATGGCCGGGCTCGCGTGGGACTACGACGTCGACTCCGGCGGCGCGCACCCGCCACGCCCCGGGCACCGGCCGGGCTCGCCGGGCCTCGTCGTGGGCAACGTGCGGCGGCTGCGGCGCGTGCCACCGGCCGCGCTGTTCTCCGCGCTCGTCCCGGAGGGGCGCGGCTCGCCCGCCCGCATCGGGGAGACCGTGGACGGTCTGCTCGGCGGGCGGGACTGGGTGCCCCGGCGCGGGGTCCGCGCGGTCGCCCTCGACTACGACACCGGGCACCGGACCGTGTTCGCCGGCCCGACCGACCAGCCGGAGGCGGACCGGCACCGTCGCCACACGGTGCGCGGGGCGCGACTGGCGGACGCGGTCATGGCCTCGTGCGCGATCCCGGGCTGGTACGCGCCGGTGACCATCGGCGAGCACCGCTACGTCGACGGCGGCACGTGGTCGAGCACGAACGTCGACCTCGTCGCGGCGGACCACCTCGACGAGGTGGTCGTGGTGGCACCCATGGTGTGCTTCGCCCCCGACCGGCCCCGCACCTTCGCCCAGATCGTCGACCGGCAGTGGCGCGAGGCGACCACCGCCCGCTGCCTGCGGGAGGTGCGCGCCGCCCACGCCGCCGGGACCGAGGTGACGGTGCTCGGCCCCTCGGCGGAGGACCTCGCCGTCCTCGGCACCAACGTCATGGACCCCCAGCACCGGCTGCGCGTGCTGCGGACCTCGCTGCGCACGTCGGCGGAGGCCCTCACCGACCCCGAGCCGCTCGGGCTGCCCGCGGACCCGCCCGTGCCGGCGGTCCGGTGAGCGGCGGGCCGGTGGGCGGCGGCGGCCGGCCGCAGCCGGTGCGGGTGTACGTGCCCACGACGTGGGACGCGCTGCCGGCGCTCCGTGCGGCCGGCGGGCTGCGTGCCGGCGCCGAGGGCTACGCCGCGACCGACGCCCTCGCCGACGCGCTCGGCCTGCCGCACCCGGCCGCGGCGGGGGAGGACGCCCTCGACGACCTGCACGACGCCGCCGCCGCGGCCGCGGCGGACGCCTCGCTGCTGCTGCTCGCGGCGACCGACGGCACCGACGACACCGACGGCCCCGACGGCCCGGGCGGCGCCGCTCCTCGGCGCGCGGTCCTCGCCGTCGACGTGCCCGTCACCACCGGCCTCGACGCGCAGGCCGACGGCCCCGGCGCGTCCGCGGAGGGGCCTGCTCACCCGGCGGCCGTGCGCCTGGCCGCGGACGTGCCGTGGGCCCGCGTGGCGGCTGTGCTCGCGGACGACGCCGCCGACGAGCCGTCGGTGCGGGACGCGCTGCGCCTGGCCGTGGAGGGGGACGAGGAGGCGGCCCTCGCGCGGCTGGAGGACCTCGCGCTCGGCTGGTACGCGCCGAGCGAGGTCCCGGACGCGGACGGCTGGCCGCCGTCGCCCACGACGTCGTAGCGTCGCCGACCGTGCCCGACCCCGCCGCCGTTCCCGACCCCGCCGCCGTCCCCGCCCCGGCCCGGGTCCACGACCCGCTCGCCGACGAGCTGTTCGAGCTGCGCTGGGAGCGCTACGCCGACGACGTGCGCGACGGGCTGCGGGCGGTGTACGCCGCCGACGAGGTCGAGCCGCTGCTCGGGCGGGTCGAGCGGGCGCTGCGCGCCGCCCACGCCGCGCGCCGCCCGGCGCTGCGCGTGCTGGACCAGCGGCGCCTGCTGCGCCCGGACTGGTTCCAGCAGCCGGACGTGCTCGGCTACGCGGCCTACACCGAGCGCTTCGCGGGCGACCTCGCCGGGGTCCGGGACCGTCTGGGCTACCTCGAGGAGCTCGGCGTCACGTACCTGCACCTGCTGCCGCTCCTGCAGCCGCGACCCGGCGACAACGACGGCGGCTACGCCGTGGCCGACTACCGGACCGTGCGCCCCGACCTCGGCACCAACGACGACCTCGCCGACCTCGCCGACGCCCTGCACGAGCGGGGCATGAGCCTGTGCGTCGACCTCGTCCTCAACCACGTGGCCCGCGAGCACGAGTGGGCGCGACGCGCGAGGGCGGGGGAGGAGCGCTACCGCCGCTACTTCCGCGTCTTCCCCGACCGGTCCGGCCCGGACGCCTACGAGCGCACCCTGCCGGAGGTGTTCCCCGACTTCGCCCCGGGCAGCTTCACGTGGGACGACGAGCTCGACGGCTGGGTGTGGACGACCTTCAACTCCTGGCAGTGGGACGTCGACTGGTCGAACCCCGACGTGTTCGTGGAGTACCTCGAGGTGGTGTGCCACCTCGTCAACCTCGGCGCCGACGTGCTCCGTCTCGACGCCATCGCCTTCCTGTGGAAGCGGCTCGGCACCTCGTGCCAGAACGAGCCGGAGGTGCACGCACTCACCCAGGCGCTGCGCGCCGCGCTGCGGGTCGTCGCGCCGGCCGCGGCGCTCAAGGCCGAGGCCATCGTCGGGCCCCGCGACCTCGTGCCGTACCTGGGCACGGGCCGCCACCACGGCAAGGTGAGCGACCTCGCGTACCACAACAGCCTCATGGTGCAGGTGTGGTCGATGCTCGCGAGCCGCGACGTCCGCCTCACGGTCCACGCGCTGCGGCAGTTCCCGCCCGTGCCGTCCACGACGGCGTGGATCACGTACGTGCGCTGCCACGACGACATCGGCTGGGCGGTCGACGACGGCGACGCGCGGGCGGTCGGCCTCGACGGCTGGGCCCACCGGGCGTTCCTCGCCGACTTCTACTCCGGGGCGTTCCCCGGCTCGTTCGGGCGGGGGCTCGTGTTCCAGCACAACTCGGAGACCGGCGACCGCCGCATCTCCGGCACCGCGGCCTCGCTCGCCGGCATCGAGGCGGCGTCGGAGCAGCCGGAGGGCCCGGTACGTGCCCACGCGCTCGACGAGGCCGTCGCCCGGGTGCTCCTCGCGCACGCCGTCGTCATGGGCTTCGGCGGCGTGCCCGTCGTGTGGTCCGGTGACGAGCTCGGGCTGCGTGACGACCGCGGCTGGGCCGAGGAGCCCGGCCACGCGGGTGACAACCGGTGGGCGCACCGACCGCGCCTGCCGTGGACCATGAACGCCGACGGCGAGCACGTCGCCTCGCGCCACGACCCCACGACGGTCGCCGGTCGCGTGTTCACCGGCCTCGCGCGGCTGGCCCGGGCCCGCGCCGGGCTGCCGCACCTGCACGCCGCGGTGCCCACGGAGGTACCCGACCCACCGCACCCGGGCGTCCTCGCGCTGCTGCGCCGGCACCCGCTCGGCCCGGTCCTCGCGCTGTACAACGTCACCGAGCAGCACGTCGAGGTGCCGGGGGAGTACCTGCACGCGCACGGGGTCGCGCACGCGCACGACCACGTCGCCGACCGGCAGGTCCACGTCGACGGCGACGAGCCGCTGCACCTGCCGCCCTACGCGGCGCTCTGGCTCGTCGCGTCGGACTGAGCCGCGGGCCCCGACGCCCCACCTCGCTCCGGCCCGGCACCGCCCTCGCGCTCGCGGCGCTCCGCCGCGAGCGCGACGTTCGCTTGCATGCCGCCGAAGACGAACGCGTGGAACGGCGCGACCGACGCCCAGTACGCGTGACCGAGCAGGCCGCGCGGGTGGAACAGCGCGCGCTGCCGGAACAGCGTGCGGCCGACCGGGTCCTGCTCGACCCACAGCTCCAGCCACGCCAGGCCCGGCACCTTCATCTCGGCGCGCAGCCGCAGCAGCCGGAGCTCCTGCACGTCCTCCACGCGCCACCAGTCCAGGGCGTCGCCGACGGCCACCCGGGCCGGGTCGCGCCGGCCGCGCGTGAGCCCGGGCCCGCCGGAGAAGCGGTCGAGCCAGCCGCGCACGGACCACGCGAGCGGCCACGAGTACCAGCCGTTCTCCCCGCCGATGCCCTGGATCACCGACCACAGGCTCGCGGGCGACGCACGCACCGGCGTGGTCCGCTCGTCGACGTACAGCGAGCCGCCCGCCCACGTCGGGTCGCCGGGCAGCGGGTCGCTCGCGGTCCCGGGCAGGCTCGCCGAGGACCAGCGCGTGAGGACCGCGGCCTCCTTGATGCGCTGCAGGGCGAGCTCGACGGCCCGGTCGAAGCCGATGCGGCCCTCCGGGGGGTCCGGCACGTAGTCGCGGATGTCGTCGTCCTTGACGACGACCTCGTGGACGAGGCTCGCGACCAGCGGCTTGGCGATGCGGTGCGGCACCGGGGTCACGATGCCGACCCAGTGCGAGCTGAGCCGCGGCGACAGCACGTTGACCGGCATGATGACGCGGCGGCTGAGCCCCGCGACGGCGGCGTAGCGCTGCATCATGTCGCGGTACGTGAGGACGTCCGGCCCGCCGATGTCGAAGCTGCGGTTGACGTCCGGCGGCAGCGAGGCCACGCCCACGAGGTAGCGCAGCACGTCGCGGATCGCGATGGGCTGGATGCGGTTCCTGAGCCACCGGGGCGCGACCATGACGGGCAGGCGCTCGGTGAGGTAGCGGAGCATCTCGAAGGACGCCGAGCCGGAGCCGAGGATGACGGCGGCGCGCAGCACGGCCGTCGGCACGCCCGAGTCGAGGAAGACCTCGCCGACCTCGCGACGGGACTGCAGGTGCGGCGACAGGTCCTCACCCTCCGGGTAGAGCCCTCCGAGGTAGACGATGCGCCCGACGTGCTCCTCCCGCGCGACCCGCGCGAAGACCCGGGCGGCCGTCCGGTCGAGCCGCTCGAAGCGGCGCCCGGAGGCGAGGGAGTGGATGAGGTAGTACGCGACCGCGACCCCGCGCAGCGCCTCGCGGACCGCGTGGGGGTCGGTCGCGTCACCCCGCACGACCTCGATGTCACCGCTCCAGTCGCGTCCGGCGAGCCGCTCGGGGTGGCGTGTGAGCGTGCGGACGCGGTACCCGGCTCGCAGCAGCGCGGGGACGAGCCGCCCGCCGATGTAGCCGGTGGCGCCCGTGACGAGGACGAGGGGGGCGTCGGGCATCGCCCCAGTCTCTGCGCGCCCGGCCCGCCCCGCACCCGGGCCGGCGCCGTGGCTCACGGCGGACGTCGCGGCGCGCGGGTCAGGGGCGGCGGGAGCCGGGTCCCCCCGGGTCACCCGCCGGCTCGCTCGCGGCCGGCTCCTCCGCAGGACGGGGGGCAGGGTCGTCGGACGCGCTGAACGGCTCGCCCCGGGCCGGGTCGGGAGCGTCCTCGGAGGCGACGTGGCGCTCGCCGCGCGTGCTCTGGGGCGCGGGCGGGATGTCGCTGCCGTCGACCGGCACGGCCCCCGTCCCACGGGGCTGGCGGCGGGGCGCGGCGGCATCGGTCGCGGACGCCTCGCGAGCGCCGACGGTGTCCGCCTCCGGCTCGGAGTCCTCCGAGCCCGGCCCCTCCGTCCGCATCCAGATCGTGCGCTGGGGGAAGGGGATCTCGATGCCGAGGGTGTCGAAGCGGTACTTGACGCGCCGGCGCATCTCGCGGGCGACGACCCACTGCTCCAGCGGCACCGTCTTGAGGATCATGCGGACGGTGATGCCGTCGGCCGCGAGCGCCTCGACGCCCCACACCTCGGGCTCGTCGAGCAGCTTGGGCCCCCAGTCGGGGTCCTCCCGCAGCTGGTGACCGAGCTCCTTGAGGGTCTCCATGACCTGCGTGAGGTCCTCGCCGTAGGCGACGTCGACGTCGAGCACCGCCCGCGACCAGCCCTGGCTCATGTTGCCGACGCGGACCACCTCGCCGTTGCGCACGTGCCAGACGGTGCCGTCGACGGCACGCAGCCGCGTGACGCGCAGGCCGATCGCCTCGACGGTGCCCGTCGCCTCGCCCATGTCGATGACGTCGCCGACCCCGTACTGGTCCTCGGCGATCATGAACAGGCCGGAGATGAAGTCCTGCACGAGCGTCTGCGCGCCGAAGCCGAGGGCGATGCCGACGATGCCGGCACCGGCGACGAGGCCGGTGATGTTGACCCCGAGCTCGGGGAGGATGACGAAGACCGCGGCCGTCCAGACCACGACCGAGACCGAGGCGCGCAGTATCGACGCGATCGCCTTCGCGCGCTGCACCTTGCGCGCGGCGGCGATCGTGTCGACGGGCTCGAAGACGTCGAGGCGGCCGCGGCGGCGCCGCCCACCCGCCTTCTCCTTCTCGTTGTCGGCGACCACCCGGTCCACCGCGCGGTTGATGAGGCGGTGCAGGACGGCCCGCAGCACGACCGCGACGACGAGCACCGCGAGCACGAAGCCCGCGACGACGAGGACCGGCGCGAGGTCGCGCGCCAGGTCGAGGTCACCGGTGACGCGGTGGATGACGCCGCACGGGGTGAGGTCGCCGGTGCCGCACGGCTCCTCGCGCACGGCCTGCCCGACGGTCCCGGTCTGGGTCGGGGTGGGCTGCGGCTCGCCGGAGGAGGGCGCACTCGGTTCGGGGGAGGAGACCCCCAGGAGGGCAGGGACGGGTAGGGAGAGGGGCAGGGAGAGGGGCATCGCGCCCCACGCTAGCGAGCGGCCCCCACCCTCCGCCCACCTCCTCCGGCGGGACCTGCGTCACACCGGCCGGCTCAGCCGTCCGACGGGTCCGCCGACCAGCCGGCCGACCGGTCGAGGCCGGTGTGGTGGGCGAGGAAGAGCAGCGTGTCGGTGGCCAGGCCGAGCGTGCGGCTGACCGAGCGGGCGCCGTGACCGACGTCGCGCTCGCGACGCAGCAGGACCGGGCGGGTGCGCGGGTCCCCCGTCGTCGCCGCCTGCATGGCGGCGGCGGTCTTGCGCGCGTGCAGCGGGTCGACGCGGCTGTCGCCGTCGAACACCGTGAACAGCGTCGAGGGGTACGCGACGTCCGTGCCGAGCGCCTCGACCGCCCGGTGGTAGGGCGAGTACCCCAGCAGCCAGCCGAGCTCCTCGGGGTCCTCGGCGGTGCCGTACTCGTCGTTCCAGGTGACGCCGAGCCCGTGCTTCTCGTAGCGGACCATGTCGAGCAGCGGCGCCGAGCACACGACGGCCGCGTAGGCGTCCGGGCGGCGGGTCAGCGCCGCGCCGACCAGCAGCCCGCCGTTGGAGCCGCCCTGCAGCGCGAGCTGCTGCGGGGTCGTCCAGCCGTCGCGGACCAGCGTGTCCGCGACGGCCTCGAGGTCCTCGAACACGCGCTGCTTGGCGCCCCGGTAGCCGGCCCGGTGCCAGTCCTCGCCCTCCTCCCCGCCGCCGCGCAGGTTCGCGACCACCCACACCCCGCCGGCCCGCACCCACGCCAGCGTCGAGGCGGACCAGCCCGGCGTCAGGCTGATGCCGAAGCCGCCGTAGCCGTACAGCACGGTCGGGAGCGGGGCGCGCGGGGTGTCGTCGGCCGCCAGGAGGTCGCCGCGCGCGAGGACGAGCGCGCGGACCGTCGTGCCGTCGGCGCTCGTCACCGCCACGTGCCGCGCGGTGACGGCCGGGCCGGGTGGCGGGCTCCCCGGCGGGGCCTCCCACTCGGTGAGGGCGAGGTCGTGGCCGTCGAGGCGGAGCACGCGCGCGGGGCTCGTGTGGTCGGTCCAGGAGAACCACGCCGCGTCGCGGTCCTCCAGCGCGGTCACGAGCGCACCGCCGGAGCCGACGCCCGGCAGCGCGACGTCGGCCGTGTGCGCGCCGTCGGAGAGGCGGTGCACGGCGAGCTCGGTCACGGCGTGCCTCGTGCGCTGCACGAGCAGCCGGGGCTCCGGCAGGCCGGGGTCGTCGAGGACGGCGACGTCGGTGAGCACCGCCGTGGGGTCCTCGGCGACGAGGTCGACCCAGTGCTCGGGGCCCGGGGCGCCGGGGTCTGCGACGCACAGCCGGCCGCGGGGGGCGTCGAGGTCGGTGTGGACGTAGAGCCGCCCGTCGGCACCGACCCACACGCCGTGCTCGGCGTCGAGACCGACCGCAACGGGCCGCCACGCGGGTGCCGCCGCGTCGGACGCGTCGAGGTCCGCGAGCCACACGTCGGTCCGCGGCGCGGTGCCGGCCGACGCCGACGCCACGACCCAGCGCCCGTCGTGCGACACCCCCACGCCGTAGTAGTTCGTGAGGTCGAGCCCGTCGCCCAGCACCTCGGCGTCCGGCACCGCGCCGCCGACGGTGTGCAGGTACACGCGCCGGTGGTACTGCCGCTGGTCCTCCGGCAGGTCCTCCGGCGGCAGCCGGCGCACGTAGTAGAAGCGCGCGGGCCCGTCCTCGCGGCGGGGCAGCCACGCGACGGGGGAGTAGCGCGCCCGGTCCAGCGGGCCGTCGACGTCCTCGCCGGAGACGACGTCGAGCACCCGCAGGACGCTCTCCTCCGACCCGCCCTCGCTCAGCTGGTAGGCGAGCAGGTCACCCTCGCGGGACAGCGACCACGCGTCGAGGGTCGTCGTGCCCGACGGGTCACGGCGGACCGGGTCGACGAGCACCCGCTCGGTGGTGACGGTCCCGTCCACGGCGCGCTCGCGGACGAGGAGCACGGCGTGCTCCTGGTCGGGCTCACGACGGGTGAGGACCTCGCGGGTGCCGCCGCCCGGTGCGCGGCGGCGTGCGGCCACCCCGACCGAGCCGGTCGCGAGCAGGCGCGCCAGCGACGCGCGGACGACCTCGCGGCCCGGCCACGTGGCGGCGTGCGCGGCGAACAGGGCGTCCTGGGCCGCGGCCCACTCCCCGGTGCGGGCGGACGCGGCGTCCTCCAGCCAGCGGTACGGGTCGGGCACCTCGTGCCCGTGCAGGACCTCGACGACGTCGTCGCGCCCGGCCGGCGGGTAGGAGCCGGGCACACCTGACGGGGCGTCGGCGCGTCGTCGCGCCTGCTCGCTGCTCACCCGCCACACCCTAGGCACGGCGGCGGGGCGTCCCGGCGGCCGTGTGCGGCGTCGTCCGGCGCGGTCCCGTCTGCGAGACTCGGCCCACGCACGACGGCCGTGCCCGGACGCCGTCGGACACCAGGAGGAGCAGGCGTGGACGACGCGGCGCAGGGGCAGGGTCTGGACGAGGACCTCGCGCGGCTGGCGGACGCCTACGGGGTCGCCACGGAGTACCACGACTGGCAGGGCCGGCACGTGGTGGTGCCGCGCGACACCGTGCTCGCCGTGCTCGCGGCGCTCGAGGTCGACGCGGCCACGCCCGAGGCGCTGCAGGGGGCGTTGCGCGACGTCGAGCTCGGGCCGTGGCGGGCCGCGGTGCCCACGTGCACGGTGGTGCGCGAGGGCCGGGAGTCCCAGGTGCTCGTCCACGTCCCGGACGGCTGGGACGCACAGTTCGTCGTCGACCTCGAGGCGGGCGGGCGCCGGCCCCTCGCGCAGGCGCCGCACGAGGCGGCGCCCCGCGACGTCGACGGGCGGCGGGTCGGCGAGTCGGCGTTCGTCCTGCCCGAGGACCTGCCGCTCGGCTGGCACACGCTCCGCCTCACGTCCACCCCGCCCGAGGGCGCGGCCGGGGAGCCGGTGCAGGGGGAGGGCACCCTCGTCGTGTCCCCGCAGCGGCTCCAGCTGCCCGCGGCGATGGCCGAGCGCCGGCAGTGGGGCTTCATGACGATGCTCTTCCAGGTGCGCTCGGAGGCCTCGTGGGCCTTCGGCGACCTCGCCGACCTCACCGAGGTGGCGACGTGGTCCGCCCGCGAGCACGGCGCGGGCTTCGTCCTGCTCAACCCGCTGCACGCCACCGACCCGGTGCCGCCCCTGGAGGCCTCGCCGTACCTGCCCGCCAGCCGCCGCTTCGTCAACCCGCTGTACCTGCGGGTGGAGGACGTGCGCGAGACCGCGTACCTGTCCGCCGCGGACCGCGCCGTCGTCGAGTGGCACGCCGAGGAGCTGCGCGAGCTCAACCGCGACGACGTCCTCATCGACCGCGACCTCGTGTGGGAGGCCAAGAGCGCGGCGCTGGAGCGCGTGTTCCGGGTGCCCCGCTCACCGGCCCGCGAGGCGTCGTTCCTCGCCTTCCGCGAGCGCGAGGGCCAGGGCCTCGTGGACTGGGCCACGTGGTGCGCGCTGCGCGAGTTCTACGGCGAGCCGTCGCCGCGCTGGCCCGAGCACGCCGGGCGCCCGGACTCCGAGGCCGTCGAGCAGCTGCGCGAGGAGCTGGCCGAGCGCGTCGAGCTGCACTGCTGGCTGCAGTGGCTCATGGACGAGCAGCTCGCCGCCGTGCAGCGCGCCGCGCTGGAGGCCGGCATGGGCATCGGCATCGTCCACGACCTGGCGGTCGGGGTGCACCCGGACGGCGCCGACGCGTGGGCGCTGCAGGACTCCATGGCCCGCGGCGTGAGCGTCGGCGCCCCGCCGGACGCCTTCAACCAGCAGGGCCAGGACTGGTCGCAGCCCCCGTGGCGCCCCGACGCGCTCGCCGCGAGCGCGTACGCCCCGCTGCGCGACATGCTCCGTGCGGTGCTGCGCCACGGCGGCGGCATCCGCATCGACCACATCATCGGCCTGTTCCGGCTGTGGTGGATCCCCGCCGGCGCGGGTCCGGGCCAGGGCACGTACGTGCGCTTCGACCACGAGGCCATGATCGGCGTGCTCGCGCTCGAGGCGCACCGCGCCGGGGCCGTCGTCATCGGCGAGGACCTCGGCAACGTCGAGCCGTGGGTGCGGGAGTACCTCGCGGAGCGCGGCATCCTCGGCACGTCGATCCTGTGGTTCGAGAAGGACTACTCCGACAACACGCCGCTGCGCCCCCAGCGCTGGCGCGAGCTGTGCCTGGCCACCGTCACCACGCACGACCTGCCGCCGACCGCGGGCTACCTCGCCGGTGAGCACATCGACGTGCGCGAGCGGCTCGGCCTGCTCACCCGGCCGGCGGCGGAGGAGCGGGCCGCCGACGAGGCCGACCGGGCCGCCTACCTCGCGCTGCTGCGCGAGCTCGGCCTGCTGCCCGACGACCCGCTGGAGCGGCACACCGTGGAGGCGCTGCACCGGCTGCTCACGTGGACCCCCAGCATCATGCTCGGGGTCGCGCTGCCGGACGCGGTCGGTGACCGTCGGGCCATCAACCAGCCGGGCACGCACCTGGAGTACCCGAACTGGCGGCTGCCGATGGCCGACGGCGTCGGTCAGCCCGTCCTCGTGGAGGACCTCGTCCGCTCGCCGCGCGCGGCGAGCCTCGCCCGCGTGCTCGACGAGGGCGTCTGAGCGACGGCCACGAGGGGCCGCTGCGGGCCGCGGCGGAAGGGCAGCTAGGCGGCGTCCACCGCCTGCACCCGCAGCGCCCGCGCCGTCGCGTCCCGGTTCTCCAGGACGAGGCGACGCAGGCCCGAGGGCACGTCCGGGTTGGCCGCGAGCCACGCGTCGCCGCGCGCGACGAGGTCGTCCACCACGAGCGGCAGGGGGTACATGCCGGTGACGAACTGCTGCGCCATCTCGTTCGTGCGGCTGCCCCACTGCGGCAGCAGCTGCTCGAAGTAGCGGTCGACGAACGGCGCGAGCAGCTGCGGGTCCGGTACGCGCCCGAAACCGGCGACGGTGGCGGCCTGGACGGCGTTCGGCAGGTCGCCGGACACCACGCGCGTCCACGCCTCCTCCTTCGAGCGCGGCGACGGGCGCCCCGCGAGCGCCGCAGCGGCGGCGCGCTGGCCGGAGGCGGTGTCGTCGCGCGCGAGCTCGGCCTCGACGAGGTCCTCCGAGCGCAGGTCGCCGTCGGCGTCCGCGCCCGCGACGGCGGCGACGACGTCCCACCGCAGGTCGGTGTCGACCACGAGACCCGGCAGCTCCGCGGAGCCGTCGAGCAGACCGCGCGCGACGGCGGCGTGCGCGCGGGAGCGGACGAGACCGCACCACGCGCGCACGAGCTGCAGCTGCGTGTCGCTGCCCGCCTCGGCCTGCTGCGCGAGCGTCCACAGCCCGTCCGCTGTCCGTGCCCACGTCGCGTCGCGGTGCGCCGGCGCGCAGTAAAGGCGCACGGCGGAGCCCAGCTGGCGCACGAGGGTGAGGACGACCGAGGACTCCGTCTCCGCCGCCACGTTGCCGAGCACGAGGTCGGCGAACGTGCGGGCGGGCACCTCGGCGTCGCGCAGCATGTCCCACGCCGCGCCCCACACGATGCTGCGCGGCATGGCGTCGGGCAGGTCCTGCAGGTGCCCGGTCGCGGTGGCGAGCGAGCGCTCGTCGAGCCGGACCTTCGCGTACGCGAGGTCGTCGTCGTTGACGAGCAGCAGGTCCGGACGCGGGCGCCCGGCGAGGGCCGGCACGTCGGTGCGCTCCCCGTCCACGTCCACCTCGAGGCGGTGGGTGCGCACGAGCCGGCCGTCGACGAGGTCGTAGCAGCCGACCGCGACCCGGTGCTGCCGGAGCACCGGGTGCTCCGCCGGCACCTCCTGGAGGAGCGCGACGCCGGTGAGGGTGCCGTCGTCGGCCTCGCGGACGTCGGCGCGCAGGGTGTTGACGCCGCTGGTCTGGAGCCACCGCCGCACCCAGTCGTCGAGGTCGCGCCCGCTCGCCGCGGCCAGCTCGGCGAGCAGGTCGGAGAACACCGTGTTCTGCCACGCGTGGGCGCGGAAGTAGCGCCGCAGCCCCGCGAAGAACTGCTCGCGTCCCACCCAGGCCACGAGCTGCTTGAGGACGCTCGCGCCCTTCGCGTACGTGATGCCGTCGAAGTTGACCTCGACGTCCTCGAGGTCGTGGATGTCGGCGATCACGGGGTGCGTCGTCGGCAGCTGGTCCTGGCGGTAGGCCCACGACTTCTCCATCGCGGAGAACGTCGTCCACGCGTGCTGCCAGCGGGTGGCCTCCGCCGTCGCCAGGGTCGAGGCGAACTCGGCGAAGGACTCGTTGAGCCACAGGTCGTCCCACCAGCGCATCGTCACGAGGTCGCCGAACCACATGTGGGCGAGCTCGTGCAGCACGGTGACGGCGCGGCGCTCGTGGTAGGCCTCCGCGGTCTTGGACCGGAAGACGTAGGTCTCGGTGAAGGTCACGCAGCCGGCGTTCTCCATCGCGCCGGCGTTGAACTCCGGCACGAAGAGCTGGTCGTACTTCTCGAACGGGTACGCCTGGTCGAAGGCGTCCTCGTAGTACGCGAAGCCGCGCCGGGTGGTGTCGAGGACCTCGTGGGCGTCCAGGTGGCGGGCGAGCGAGGCGCGGCAGAAGACGCCGAGCGGGACCGTGCGCCCGTCTCGGCTCACCAGCTCGTCACGGACCGCGTGGTAGGGGCCGGCGACGACGGCCGTCACGTACGACGACAGGCGCGGCGTCGGCGCGAAGCGCCACGTCGCGGTCCGCTCGGCGCCTGCCTCGGGCGACGGCGTGGGCGAGACCGACACGACCTGCCAGTGGTCGGGGGCCGTCACGGTGAACGCGAACGTCGCCTTGAGGTCCGGCTGCTCGAACACCGCGAAGACGCGGCGGGAGTCGGCGACCTCGAACTGCGTGTAGAGGTACACCTCCTTGTCGACCGGGTCGACGAAGCGGTGCAGGCCCTCCCCGGTGTTCATGTACCGGCAGCGCGCGACGACCGTCACCTCGACGTCGCCGGCGGGCAGGTCGCGCAGCCACAGCCGCGACTCGTGGTGGGTGTGCGCGGGGTCCAGCGCCCACGTCTGCCCGCCCGTGCCGCTGTGACGGACCTCCACGGACTCCACGTGGTCGCTCACGAGGTCCAGCCACGTCGTGCCGGGCTCACGCAGCCGGAACCGCGCGACCGTGCGCGAGGTGAACGTCTCCGGCCCGTCGTGCAGGCCGAGGTCGACGTCGTAGCTGTGGGACTCGACGAGGTCGGCTCGCGCCCGGGCCTCGTCGCGGGTCAGGTTGGTTCCCGGCACGGACCGCATAGTGGCACGCGGGGACGCGCCCGCCCCCCGGGTCGCGCGGCGGGAACAGCTCCGGCGGCGCCTCCGTTGCGCCGGTCGTGAGCGAAGACACCACGAGCACCCTCGACACGCCCGTCGCCGACTTCTGGTTCGACCCGCTCTGCCCGTGGGCGTGGATGACGTCCCGCTGGATGGGCGAGGTCGAGCAGGTGCGCGACGTGCGCGTGCGCTGGCACGTGATGAGCCTCGCCGTGCTCAACGAGGGCCGGGACCTGCCGCAGGAGTACCGGGACCTCATGGACCGGGCGTGGGGACCGGTCCGGGTCGTCGTCGCGGCGCAGCAGGCCCACGGCGACGACGTGGTGAAGCCGCTGTACGACGCGATCGGCACCCGCGTGCACCCGGGCGGGCGCACGGACCTCGAGACCGTCCTCGCCGAGGCGCTCGCCGAGGTGGGCCTGCCGCCGGAGCTCGCCGACGCCGCCACGACCGACGCCCACGACGAGGCGCTGCGCCGCAGCCACGCCGAGGGCATCGGTCTGGTCGGCGAGGACGTCGGCACGCCCGTCGTCGCCTTCGAGGGGACGGCGTTCTTCGGCCCCGTCGTGACGCCCGCCCCCAAGGGCGAGGCCGCCGGCCGGCTGTGGGACGGCACGCTCCTCGTGGCCGGGACCCCCGGCTTCTACGAGATCAAGCGCACGAGGACCGCCGGGCCGTCCTTCGAGTGACCGGCTGAGCGGGCTCCGGGCGTCCGGTCCCCGCGTCCGGCCCTCACACCACGAGGACGGCCCGTCCCGGTGCTGGCGCGCCGTCGGACCACACGGCCCGCGCGGCGTCGGCCGCGCCGAGCACCCGCGCCCCGCCCCGGGCGTGCCGCGCCGCGCTCCACGCCGCCGCGAGCGCGTCGAGCGCGTCGTCGACCGGCACGCGGTCGGCGGCCCGCCCGCCCACGGGCACGCGGGCGAGCGCCTCGAGCACGTCGAGCACGTCGAGCCCCGGCAGGCCGCCGGCGAGCAGGCGGACGCGCGCCGCGACGCCGGGCGCCGAGCGCTTGGACGGCGGCGGGGCTGCGCCGCTCGCCCAGGCGAGGACGGCGAAGCCGGTCTCGGGGTGCACCTCGACGACCCGCTCCCCGGTCCCGCCGAGCGTGCGGACGGCCGCCTCCACCTCGAGCACCTTCGCCGCCACCATCCACGCCTGCGTGCTGATGCCGGTGCCCCCGGCGGCGCGGGCGAGCGCCTCCGCCGCGGCGCGGTTGCCCGGGCGCGGCCCCTCGCGCCTCGCGAGACCGAAGGCGGGCTGCGGCGCGGTGTCGAAGACGCTGGAGGAGGCGCGCCCGAGCAGCCGCCGCGCCTCGCCCTCGCAGGCCCGGCGCCCCGTCGGCACGAGGCCGACCGGGACGTCGACGCCGACGGCGGACACCTCGTGGGTCAGGCCGAGCACGTCCGCCGCGGCCCCGACCCGCCACGACACCTCGACCCCGCCCGGCCGGCCGGGGTCGTCCCCGGGCCCGGGGACGCCGTCGAGGACGACCGCCACCCACCGCTCGCGCACCCCGTCCACCCCGGCGACGCGCACGTCGGTCACAATGCCACCCGTGCGCGTCCACCTGGGGTCCGACCACGCCGGCTTCGAGCTCAAGCAGCACCTCGTCGAGCGGCTGCGCGAGGCCGGGCACGACGTCGTGGACCACGGGCCCGTCGCCCTGGACCCCAGCGACGACTACCCGCCGTTCTGCCTGCGCGCGGCCCTCGCCGTCCGGGAGGACCCGGGCAGCCTCGGCGTGGTGGTCGGCGGCTCGGGCAACGGCGAGCAGATCGCGGCCAACAAGGTGCCCGGCGTGCGCGCGGTGCTCGCGTGGAGCGAGGAGACCGCCCGGCTCGGCCGGCAGCACAACGACGCGCACGTCGTCGCGGTCGGGGCCCGGATGCACGGCCTCGACGAGGCCACGGGCATCGTGTCGGCGTTCCTCGCCGAGCCCTTCAGCGGCGACCCGCGCCACCGGCGCCGGCTGGACCAGGTGGCGGCGTTCGAGGCCGACGGTGTGCTGCCGCCGCTGCCCGCCGGGCACCCCGAGCACCGCTGACCGGCCGGACCGCCCGCCCGCCGAGCCGGACGCCTCTAGACCGTGCCCGAGGGCCACACCGTCCACCGGCACGCCCGGCAGCTGACCGCCGCGTTCGGCGGGCACCCCGTCCGCGCCGACAGCCCGCAGGGCCGCTTCGCGGCCGGGGCCGCCGCCCTCGACGGGCTCGTGGTCGTGCGCGCCGAGGCGTGGGGCAAGCACCTGCTCGTCCGCGTGGACGCGCCGCCCGGCGCCGACCGGTGGCTGCACGTGCACCTCGGGCTGTACGGCAAGTGGCTGCTCGGCGACGGCGAGCCGCCCGCACCGCGTGGAGCGCTGCGGCTGCGGCTGCTCGGTGGTCCGCCCGAGGAGCCGCGCTGGGCCGAGCTGCGCGGGCCGACGGCGTGCGAGCTGCTCGACGACACGGGGCGGGCGGCGCTGGTCGCCCGACTGGGGCCGGACCCGCTGCGGGCGGACGCCGACGCCGCCGCGGGCCTGACGCGGGTGCGACGCTCGCGGCAGTCCGTCGCGGCGCTCCTCATGGACCAGGCCGTCGTGGCGGGCGTCGGGAACGTCTACCGGGCGGAGGTCCTGTTCCGCGCACGGCTGCACCCGGAGGTCCCCGGCCGCGAGGTGCAGGAGGAGACGTGGACGGCGCTGTGGCAGGACCTCGGGCGCCTCATGCGTGCGGGTGTGCGTGCCGGTCGGATCGTGACGACGGAGCGGGAGCACCGCGAGCGGCGCACCGGACCCGCCCGCCGCTCCGACGCCCACTACGTCTACCGACGTCACGGCCTGCCCTGCCGGCTGTGCGGGACGACCGTGCAGGTGCGTGAGCTGCTCGGGCGACGGCTGTACTGGTGCCCGTCCTGCCAGTCCCGCTGAGGCCGTCCCGGCCCTCCCGCCCGTCCGGCAGGGCGTGAGGACCGTCCTGCGCGGGCGCTCGCCCCGCGGCGCGGGGCGCCCCTACGCTCCGGTCATGCGCCGCCTGCCGTACGCCGCCGTGCGCGGCTGGCGGGGCGGCTGGCCCCGCAACCAGCCGGCGGTGCTGCTCACCCTCATCGGCGTGACGGTGCTCTTCATGGTCGCGAGCGGGACGCACCCCCGGTGGGTGCCCTCGGCCTGGTCCGTCGTCCTCGTCATGGTCGCCGGCTACCTGCTGCAGCTGCGCTACCTCGCGCTGTACCTGTCGGTGCTCGGTGTCGCGCTCGTCACCGCCGCCATCATGCGCGGCGCGGGCAACGGCCCGGCCCCGGGGATCTGGGTGGTCATCGCCGTCGCGGCCGTGCTCGTCGTCGGCTTCGTCCGCACCCGCGAGGTGCTGGGGGTGCAGGGCAACACGGGCCAGGCGATGCTCGTCGACCTCCGCGACCGGCTGCGCGCCCAGGCGCTGCCGCCGCAGCTGCCGGCCGGCGTCCACATGGAGGTGGCGCAGCTGTCGGCCAACGGCGAGGGCTTCTCCGGCGACTTCGTGCTCTCGTCGGTGCGGCCGACCGACGCCGACGTCCACGCGATGGGCGGGGAGGGCATCGACTGGCCGGGGGCGCTGGAGGTCGCCGTCGTCGACGTGTCCGGCAAGGGTCAGGCGGCAGGCACCCGCGCGCTGCTGCTGTCCGGGGGGCTGTCGGGGCTGCTGGCCGGGGTCCAGGTGTCGCGCTTCCTGCCGGCCGCGAACGCGTACCTGCTGCGCCAGTCGTGGCAGGAGGGCTTCGCGACGGCCGTGCACCTCGTCCTCGACGCGCGCACCGGCCGGTTCTCGGTCCGCAGCGCGGGCCACCTGCCACCGCTGCGGTACGAGGCGGGCACCGGGTCGTGGCACGTGCTCGCCACCGCCGCGGAGCCGGCGCTGGGCCTCATGAGCGTGGGGGAGTACCACGAGCTGTGCGGGACGCTCGGGCACGGCGACGCCGTCGTGCTGTTCACCGACGGCGTGGTGGAGGCGCGCGGGCGCGACCTCGGCTACGGCGTGGACCGGCTCACGGGCCAGCTCGCCCGGCACGTGCGCGAGGGCTTCGCCGGGGCCGCCGCGGCGGGCGCGGCGGCCCCGCGCGGCAACGTCGACGACGACCGCACCGTCGTCGTGGTGTGGCGCGACTGACCCCCGGTGTCCTCGCGGGGACCCGGCGGGCTCAGCCGATCGCGGCGAGGAGCTCCTCGCACGCCTCCAGGCAGTCCCGGCACGCCTGGGCGCAGACCCGGCAGTGCTCGTCGGTGTGCGAACCGCACTCCTCCGCGCACGTGCGGCACGCGGTGGCGCACGCCTGCACGACGGCACGGGTGACGTCCGCGGAGTACTCCGTCTGACGCGCGACGACGCGGGCGGTGGCGGCGCACACGTCCGCGCAGTCGAGGTCGGTGCGTATGCAGCGCCGCATGTCGGCGACCTGCTCCTCGGCGAGGCACGCGTCCGCGCACACGGTGCAGGCGGTGCTGCACGCGACCGCGAGGTCGACGACGCGGGCGAGGAGCGCCCGGTCGACCCCCGTCTCCGCGGGGTGCGTGCCGATCATGGTCCGGACGGTCTGCATCGTGGGCATGACAGTCGCGTACCCGGCCGGGCGAGGACCCACACACGGAGCGGGTGACGGGAATCGAACCCGCACGACCAGCTTGGAAGGCTGGAGTTCTACCATTGAACTACACCCGCGGAGGGCCGGACGGGACGCGTCCCGCAGCGGCCGACGGCACCACGGTACCGGGCGGCGCACCCGCTCAGGAGCGCGGACGCAGCACCCGGAGCGTCGCGCCGAGGACGACCCCGTACACGAGGTGACCGGCCACCATCGCCGCGGTCCGGTCGGAGCGGTCCTCGTCCGCGCGCGGCAGCGCCCCCATGGCCGGCACCCAGCCGAGGTACGCCGAGGCCCACACGGCGAGCCCGTGCGCGGCGCCGAGCGCCGGGTCGGGCAGCCCGCCGGGCAACGCCCGTCGCCCGAGCGCGAACGCGGCGCCGGCGAGCGCGCCGAAACCGACGTGCAGGGCGCCCGCCAGCACCCGGCGCGACCGCTCGGACGGGTCGAGCACGCCGCCCGCGGGAGCCCGGTCGGCCAGGTGCAGCGCCCGGTCGGTCACCCGCCGCGGCGGAAGCGCGCCGACCAGGCCGCGGCGTCGTAGTGCGACCAGCAGCACCGTCATGGGCACGGTCGCCGCCGTCCCCGCCGCCGCCCCCGCGGCGGCGTCGATCGCGGCCCGCCTCACACGCTCCATCCCGTGGCCGTACCCGTCGCTGCGGGTGCGACACCTGCCGCGTGGCCACGGGCGCGGGCGGCTACCGTCGCCGGGTGCGGCAGCCGCTCAGCCCGACCGCCCCGCCGCTGGCCGGCCGGCCGATCCTGAGCCAGCGGTGGCGCGATCTCGTGTTCCTGCACTGGCGCGTGCCGGTCGAGCGCGTCGCCCACCTGGTGCCGGTCGGCACCGTGCCGGACACCCACGACGGCGACGCGTGGGTGGGCCTCATCCCCTTCCGTCTCCTGGACGCGGCCCCCGGCCGGCTCCCGGGCGTGCCGTGGTTCGGGTCCTTCGCCGAGACGAACGTCCGCACGTACAGCGTCGACGGCGACGGCCGGCGCGGTGTCGCGTTCCGCTCGCTGGACGCCCAGCGCCTCGCCGTCGTGCTCGGCGCCCGTGCGGTGTTCGCGCTGCCGTACACGTGGGCGCGGATGGTGGCGCACCGCGACGGCGACGTCGTGGAGTACGCGAGCCGCCGGCGGTGGCCGGGTCCGCGCGGCGCCGGGGGCACGGTCAGGGTCCGCCTCGGTGCGCCGCTCACCCAGCCGGACCCCCTCGCGACGTTCCTCACCGCCCGGTGGGGCCTGCACACGCGCGTGCGGGGCCGGCTGCGCTGGGTGCCGAACGAGCACGAGCGGTGGCCGCTGCACCGGGCGGAGCTGCTGCACCTCGACGACTCGCTCGTCGCGGCCGCGGGGCTCGAGGGCGTCGTCGACCGGCCGCCGGACTCCGTCCTCGCCTCACCCGGCGTCACGAGCCGCTTCGGTGCGCCCGTGCCCGCGCGGGAGCTCCCGGCGTGACGGCTCCCGCCGGCCACGACGGCGACCCGAACCGCCGGCGCTGGGTGGACGCCGCCGAGCACGTGGCCGCCTATCGGGCCAGCGACGGCACCGTCGGCCACACGTGGGCGGACCGGCCGCACCTGCTTCTAACCACCACCGGGCGACGCAGCGGCCGCGAGCACACGGTCCCGCTCGTCTACGCGCGCGTCCCGGCCGCGGGCGGCGGGTCGGTGCTCGTGGTGGCGGCGAGCGCCGGGGGAGCGGAGCGGCACCCGGCGTGGTTCCTCAACCTGCAGGCGGACCCACGGGTCGGGGTGCAGCTGCGGGAGCGGCGCTGGCAGGCGCGCGCCAGGGTGGCGGACGGCGCGCAGGAGGAGGCGGGCTGGGTCGCGCTCGTCGGCACGTGGGGCGGTTTCGCTCGCTACCGCGCCGCGACGACGAGACGCATCCCGCTCGTGCTGCTGCCCGGCGAGCCTCCCGCCGGGGCCTCGTGAGAGGCGGCGATCACGGCACGAGCACCGGCACCAGCGAGTCGCAGAAGTCGTCGGTGCGCCCGGTCGAGCCGAAGTCGACGTCGCCGACGTCGATCGTCTCGTCGTCGAAGGGGTCCTGAGGCGTGCCGCCGTGGTCGACGAGGAACGTGAGGCGGATCTGGCCGGGGTTGCGTCCCACGGCCTTGCCGTCCGGGCCGTACCACGTGAGGTTGCCCGTCGACAGCAGCCGGATCGACAGCGTCCCGTCGCCGTTGTCGACGACGTGCAGGTCACGGGTGGCGAACGTGCCCACCTCCCGCGCCGTCAGGCCGGGCACCGGCTCCCCGGCGTCGTCGAGGGTGGTGAAGAGCACCTCGCCCCTCGTGCGGTCGCTGAAGTGCGCGAGACGGTCGCGGCCCTGCTCGACCGCGAGCAGGCGGGCCGAGAAGCCGCCCTCGACGAGGACGGTCGTGCCGGTGCCGCAGAAGTCGTCGTCGACGAACTCGTAGGAGTCCTCGATGCGCTCCTGCAGCATCGGGGCGGCCGAGGCGGCGGTGGCGGTGCCGGCGAGGGCGAGAGCCGCCGCGCCGACGGCGGCCAGGGTGCGGGAGCGTGCGTCCACGGGGGTCTCCTGGGGTCGGGGAGGACGGGCCGGCGGCCACCGCCGGCTGTCCCTGACCCTGCTCCGGCGGCCCGCCCGCCGCATCGGTGCTGGCACGGAACCGCGTTCGGGCCAGCACGGTGCCGCCGCGTCGGCGCCGCCCCGAGCGGGCCGTCGCGCACTACGCTGGCCCCGTCGTGCGCCACCGCGCACGGCGCACGGGGTGTGGCGCAGCCAGGTAGCGCGTCCGCTTTGGGAGCGGAAGGCCCCCGGTTCGAATCCGGGTACCCCGACGGCGGTGCCGGCCGGCGCGAGCCGCGGCGTGCCGCCGTGCCGCGCCGACCGCGTACCCTGGCTGGTCGCGCCCTCGGCGCGCCGCCCCTACCCGTCGCCGTCCCACAGTGGAGCCGTACTCCGTGAAGAGCACCGTCGAGACCCTCGCCCCGACCCGCGTCAAGCTCAACGTCGAGGTCCCCTTCGAGGAGCTCAAGCCCAGCATCGACGCCGCCTACAAGACCATCGGGCAGCAGGTGCAGGTGCCGGGCTTCCGTCGCGGCAAGGTGCCGGCGCGCATCATCGACCAGCGGGTCGGCCGCGGGGCCGTGCTGCAGGAGGCCATCAACGAGGCCCTGCCGGGGCTGTACCAGCGGGCCGTGCAGGACAACAGCGTCCGCGTCCTCGGTCGCCCCGAGGTCGAGGTGTCGGAGGTGCCCGACCCCGACAGCACCGACGGCGAGCTGAAGTTCACCGCCGAGGTGGACGTCCGCCCCGACCTCGAGCTGCCGGACCTCGCCTCCGTCAGCGTGACGGTCGACGACGTCGCCGTGTCCGACGAGGAGGTCCAGGAGCGTCTGGACGACCTGCGGGGTCGCTTCGGCACGCTGCAGGGCGTGGACCGCCCCGCGCAGGCCGGCGACTACGTGACACTCGACGTCACCGCCACGGTCGACGGCGAGGAGGTCGACTCCGCCACGGGCATCAGCTACGAGATCGGCAGCGGGCAGATGCTCGAGGGCACCGACGAGGCCGTCACCGGGCTGTCCGCGGGCGAGGAGGCCATCTTCACCTCCGTGCTGCGCGGCGGGGAGCACGCGGGCGCCGAGGCGCAGATCACCGTCGCGGTCGGCGCGGTCAAGGAGCGCGTGCTGCCCGAGGCCGACGACGACTTCGCCCAGCTGGCGAGCGAGTTCGACACCGTCGAGGAGCTCCGCGCCGACCTGCGCCAGCAGGTCGAGAGCACCAAGCGCGTCGAGCAGGGCGTCCAGGCCCGCGAGAAGGTCCTCGAGGCGCTCCTCGACGCGGTCGAGGTGCCCGTGCCGGACGGCCTGGTCGAGGAGGAGGTCCAGCGCCACCTCGAGAGCGAGGGCAAGGAGTCCGACGACCCGCACGGTGACGAGATCCGCCCCGACGCCGAGAAGGCGCTGCGCGGCCAGCTGCTCCTCGACGCCCTCGCCGAGCGCGAGCAGGTGAGCGTCGCGCGCGACGAGCTCATCCAGTTCCTCGTGTCGAGCTCACGTCAGTACGGCATGGACCCGAACGAGTTCGCCAAGGCCGTCGACGAGGCGGGCCAGGTGCCGGCCATGGTGCAGGAGGTCGGCCGCCGGAAGGCCCTCGCCATCGCCATGGCCGCCGCCACCGTCACCGACGCCTCCGGCGACGCCGTCGACCTCGAGGAGTCGCTGTCGCGCCGCGCCGCCGGTGTTCCCGTCGTCCCGGCCGCCGAGCAGCCGGCCGGTGACGCCGACGCCGCCGCGGGGGCCACCGACGTCGCCGAGACCGTCGAGGTCGCCGAGACCGTCGAGGTCGCCGAGACGGACGAGCCGGCCGCCGACACCGCCGACGGCACCGACGCCGCGAAGGCCTGACGACACCGCTCCCGCCCTCCCCCCGCGCCTCGGCGTAGCACGTCGCGCGCGGGGCGGGGGGGCCGTCTGCCGAGGGCGGAGCGACCTGCGCCGACAGCGAAACGCCGAGGCGCCGGGGAGTGGCGTGTCCGGGGCCGGCGTTAGTGTCCGTGTCGATCGGCCCGCGAACCTGCGGCCGGCGCCATCGACGCGACCAGCCCGCGGAACAGCCACGTGAGGAGCACACCGTGACGGCCCAGCACCACCTGCCCGGCTTCGCCGGGGGCGCACCCGGCCTCGTCCTGCCGAGCGCCCGCACCACCACCCCGGGGCAGTTCGGCCTCGACGACAACGTCTACCAGCGCCTGCTGGCGCAGCGGATCATCTTCCTCGGCTCCGAGGTCCGCGACGAGAACGCGAACGCGATCTGCGCCCAGCTCCTGCTGCTCGCGGCCGAGGACCCGGCGAAGGACATCTTCCTCTACATCAACTCCCCGGGCGGCTCCGTCAGCGCCGGCATGGCGATCTACGACACCATGCAGTACGTCGAGCCGGACGTCGGCACGCTGGCGATGGGCCTCGCCGCCTCGATGGGCCAGTTCCTGCTGTGCGCGGGGGCCAAGGGCAAGCGCTACGCGCTGCCCCACTCGCGGATCATGATGCACCAGCCGCTCGGCGGCATGGGCGGCACCGCGTCGGACATCAAGATCCAGGCCGAGCAGATCGTCCACATCAAGAAGCAGATGGCCGAGCTCATCGCCGTGCACACCGGGCAGAGCGTCGAGACGGTCACGAAGGACTCCGACCGCGACCGCTGGTTCACCGCCGAGGACGCGCAGGCGTACGGCCAGGTCGACCACGTCGTCCGCTCCTCCCACGACGTGCCGGGCGGCGGTGGCACGCAGTGAGCGAGCTCTACGACCCGCGCCGTCCGTCCGCCACGTCGAGGGAGGCCTCCATGTCGAACGTCCCCGCCCCCAGCGCCCGCTACATCCTGCCGAGCTTCGAGGAGCGCACGAGCTACGGCTACAAGCGCCTCGACCCGTACGCGAAGCTGTTCGAGGACCGCATCATCTTCCTCGGCGTGCAGGTCGACGACGCCTCGGCCGACGACGTCATGGCGCAGCTCATCGTGCTGGAGTCGCAGGACCCTGACCGGGACATCATCTTCTACATCAACAGCCCCGGCGGCTCCTTCACCGCCCTCACGGCGATCTACGACACCATGCAGTACATCAAGCCGGACATCCAGACCTACTGCCTCGGGCAGGCGGCCTCGGCGGCGGCGGTGCTGCTGGCGGCGGGCAGCCCGGGCAAGCGCTTCGCCCTGCCGAACGCGCGCGTGCTCATCCACCAGCCCGCCATGTCCGGCGGTGACTACGGCCAGGCCTCTGACATCGAGATCCAGGCCAACGAGGTCCAGCGCATGCGGATCTGGCTGGAGGAGACCGTGGCCCGGCACACCGGCCAGGACGTGGAGAAGGTCCGCACCGACATCGAGCGCGACAAGATCCTCACGGCGCAGCAGGCGCTCGAGTACGGCCTCATCGACCAGGTGCTCGAGCCGCGCAAGGCGACGGCGCAGGCGGGTCTGCCCCGCGTCTGAGGGACCGCGCGTCGGCGCCGCCCGGGTGGTAACCGCACCCATCCGGGCGCGCCGGCTGGCGTGGGGGACTGCCCAGGGCGGACCCTGGCGGGTAGCGTCGAGATGTCGCACCGGGACCGGTGCGCGAGGGAAGGACTCGTGGTGGCACGACTCGGAGACGGCAGTGACCTCCTCAAGTGCTCCTTCTGCGGCAAGAGCCAGAAGCAGGTCAAGAAGCTCATCGCGGGGCCGGGTGTCTACATCTGCGACGAGTGCATCGACCTGTGCAACGAGATCATCGAGGAGGAGCTCGCCGACGCGAGCGACCTCGGTCTGACCGAGCTGCCGAAGCCGCGCGAGATCTTCGCCTTCCTCGACAACTACGTCGTCGGCCAGGAGCCCGCCAAGCGCGCGCTGTCCGTGGCGGTCTACAACCACTACAAGCGCGTGCAGGCCGGCGCCTCCGGCCCCAAGCGCGACGACCAGGTCGAGATCGCGAAGTCGAACATCCTGCTCATCGGCCCCACCGGCTGCGGCAAGACGTACCTCGCCCAGACGCTCGCGCGCATGCTCAACGTGCCCTTCGCCATCGCCGACGCGACGGCCCTCACCGAGGCCGGCTACGTGGGCGAGGACGTCGAGAACATCCTCCTCAAGCTCATCCAGGCCGCTGACTACGACGTCAAGAAGGCCGAGACGGGCATCATCTACATCGACGAGGTCGACAAGATCGCCCGCAAGAGCGAGAACCCGTCGATCACCCGCGACGTGTCCGGCGAGGGCGTGCAGCAGGCCCTGCTCAAGATCCTCGAGGGCACGAGCGCGTCGGTCCCCCCGCAGGGTGGGCGCAAGCACCCGCACCAGGAGTTCATCCAGATCGACACGACGAACGTGCTGTTCATCGTGGGCGGCGCCTTCGCCGGGCTGGAGAAGATGATCGAGCAGAGGGTCGGTCGGCGCGGACTCGGCTTCGGGGCCGAGCTGTCGTCCGGGGTCGACGAGGCCACGGCGATGAACGAGGTCATGCCCGAGGACCTGCTGAAGTTCGGCCTCATCCCCGAGTTCATCGGTCGTCTCCCGGTGCTCGCGACCGTCACGAACCTCGACCGCGAGGCGCTCGTGCGGATCCTCACCGAGCCGCGCAACGCCCTCGTCAAGCAGTACCAGCGCATGTTCGAGATCGACAACGTCGAGCTGGAGCTGACCACCGACGCGGTCGAGGCGGTCGCCGAGCAGGCGATCCTCCGTGGCACGGGGGCGCGCGGCCTGCGCGCCATCGTGGAGGAGGTGCTCATGCCGGTCATGTTCGACCTGCCGAGCCGGGACGACGTCGCCCGTGTCGTCATCACCCGCGAGGTCGTGCTCGAGAACGTGCTGCCCACGCTCGTGCCCCGCGAGGAGGGCCCGCGCCGGGCGCGCCGCGACAAGTCGGCCTGAGCCCCGACACGACCCGAGCCGTCCGGGCCCGGCCGTCTCACGGCTCGCTCGGCCCCGCGGCCACGACGTCGGTCCTCACCTGGTCGAGCCAGGCCGGCGCCCCGTCGGGGCCCTCCGGCAGGCCGTCCACGACGGCCACGACGGCCCGGGCGGCCTCGACCGCCACGCACACCTGGCGCGAGCCCGCGGCCGCGCCGGCGTCCGCGCACGCCAGCAACGCCTCGCCGTCGGCGCTCGCGCGGGTCGTGCCCTGTCCGGGGCCGCCCGTCGTGCCGAGCACCCCGTCGACGAGCTCGGCGGCGGTCCGGTCCGTGAGCGGCTCCCTCGGGAGCACGAGGAGCACCGCCGCGCGCGTCGTGCCGTCGTCGTAGACGCGGCCGCCGACGTCGGCGACGGCGGGCTGCGCGCCGAGCCGGCGCTCCAGGGCGGCGAGGCCGTCGCCCCCGGACACGGCCGGCAGTCCCGCCACCGTGTCCGGCAGCCGCGGGCCCGGGTCGCGCAGGAGCGCGAGCACCCCGAGCAGGGCGACGGCGGCGAGCGCCGCGAGACCGAGCAGCACCCGGTGGCGGCTTCGCCGCCCGGTCACGTCGCCCGCCGCGTGCCGCAGCGGCGCACCGGGTCGGCGCTCACCCCGCGGCGGGCTCCAGCTCGACGTCCTCCACCTGCAGCTCCTCGCCCCCGGCCAGCAGCTCGAGCCGGCCGACGCGCCCTGCGCCGCGCAGGTCCGTGACCGCGGCCTCGACGAGGGCGAGGGACTGCTCCGGGACCCGCACGACGGCGGCGCGGACGTCGGTGCGCTGCGACACCTTCGCCTCGCTCTTCGCCTTGCGGATGCCCGCGAGAGCCTGGCCCACGACGCGCAGCATGCCGGGGGAGGCGTCGCCGGCGGCGGCACGCAGCGGGGCGGCGTCGGGCCACGCGGCGCGGTGCACCGACCCCTCCTGCCACCACGACCAGACCTCCTCGGTCGCGAAGGGCAGGAACGGCGCGAGCAGGCGCAGCTGCACCGACAGCGCCTCGCGGAGGGCGGCGACCGCCGAGGCGCGTGCCGCGGCCTCGCCGCGGTAGGCACGCTCCTTGACGAGCTCGACATGGTCGTCGCAGAAGTCCCAGAAGAACGCCTCCGCGACCTCCAGCGCCCGGGTGTAGTCGTAGGCCTCGAACGCCGCCGTCGCGGTGTCGACGACGTCGGCGAGCCCGGCGAGCAGCGCCCGGTCCAGCGGCTCGGTGACCGCCTCGAGCCCGGCGCCGTCCGAGTCGTTGAGGAGCACGAACTTGCTCGCGTTCAGCACCTTCATGGCCAGGCGGCGGCCGACCTTCATCTGGCCCGGGTCGAAGGCCGTGTCCACGCCGGGACGGCCGCTGGCCGCCCAGTAGCGCACGCCGTCCGAGCCGTGCTCCTCGAGCAGGCCCATGGGTGTGACGACGTTGCCCTTGGACTTGCTCATCTTCTTGCGGTCCGGGTCGAGGATCCAGCCCGACATCGCCGCGTGGCGCCACGGCAGGCTGTCGTGCTCCGCGTCGGAGCGCACGACCGTCGAGAACAGCCAGGTGCGGATGATGTCGTGGCCCTGCGGGCGCAGGTCCATCGGGAACACGCGGGCGAAGAGGTCCGGGTCGCGCTCCCAGCCGCCCGCGATCTGCGGCGTCAGGGAGCTGGTCGCCCACGTGTCCATGACGTCCGGGTCGGCGACGAAGCCGCCGGGCACGCCGCGCCGGTCCTCGGTGAAGCCGTCGGGCACGTCGCTGGACGGGTCGACCGGCAGGCGGTCCTCGGCCGGCAGCAGCGGGGAGCCGAACCGGGGCTCCCCGGCCTCGTCGAGGGGGTACCAGACGGGGAACGGCACGCCGAAGAAGCGCTGGCGCGACACCAGCCAGTCGCCGTTCAGCCCGCCGACCCAGTTCTCGTAGCGGTGGCGCATGTGCTCGGGGTGCCACACGAGCTCGCGGCCGCGTTCGAGCAGCCGCTCCCGCAGCGCGCCGCCGTCGCCGTGCTCGCGCCCGCCGTTGCGCAGGTACCACTGCCGGCTCGCGACGATCTCGAGCGGCTTGTCCCCCTTCTCGTAGAACTTGACGGGGTGCGTGATGGCGCGCGGCTCGCCCTCGAGGTGGCCGCTGTCGCGCAGGGCGGCGACGAGCACCTCGCGTGCGGTGTGCGCCGTCTTCCCGGCCATCGCGGCGTACAGCTCGCGGCCCGCGGGCGAGGTCACCCAGTCGGGGGTGTCGGCGACGAAGCGGCCGTCCCGGCCGATCAGGGCGCGCGTCGGCAGGTCGAGCTCGCGCCACCACGTGACGTCGGTCGTGTCGCCGAAGGTGCAGATCATCGCGATGCCGGAGCCCTTGTCGGGCTCCGCGAGGCGGTGCGCGAGCACCGGCACCTCGACGTCGAGGAGCGGCGTGCGCACCGTGGCGCCGAAGAGCGGCTGGTACCGCTCGTCGTCGGGGTGCGCGACCAGGGCGACGCACGAGGGGATGAGCTCCGGACGGGTCGTCTCGATGCGGACCGCCTCGCCGCCGTCGGCGCGGGGGAAGGCGACGCGGTGGTAGGCACCGGGCCGCTCGCGGTCCTCCAGCTCCGCCTGCGCGACCGCCGTGCGGAAGGTCGTGTCCCACAGCGTGGGTGCCTCCGCGGCGTACGCCTCGCCCCGCGCCAGCGCGTGCAGGAACGCCCGCTGGGACGCGGCGCGGGCGCCGGCGTCGATGGTCTGGTACGTGTGCG
Organism: Aquipuribacter sp. SD81; assembly: GCF_037153975.1. Classification (NCBI taxonomy): domain Bacteria; kingdom Bacillati; phylum Actinomycetota; class Actinomycetes; order Micrococcales; family Intrasporangiaceae; genus Aquipuribacter; species Aquipuribacter sp. SD81. The sequence goes on along the minus strand of NZ_JBBAYJ010000028.1, from coordinate 20,914 downwards.
ACCAGTCGACGGACAGCCCGAGGCGGCGCCACAGCGCCTCGAAGACCTTCTCGTCCTCCACGGTCAGCCGCTCGCACAGCTCGACGAAGTTCCGCCGCGACACGTTGACGTAGTCGCGGTCGTTCTTCGGCGCCTGCGCCGGCGGCTCGAAGGCCGGGTCGTAGGGCAGCGACGGGTCGCAGCGCACGCCGAAGTAGTTCTGCACCCGGCGCTCCGTGGGCAGGCCGTTGTCGTCCCAGCCCATGGGGTAGAAGACCTCGTAGCCGCGCATGCGCCGGTAGCGGGCGACGCAGTCGGTGTGGGTGTAGCTGAACACGTGGCCCACGTGCAGCGACCCGGACACGGTCGGCGGCGGGGTGTCGATGGCGTACACCCGCTCGCGCGTGGCGGACCGGTCGAAGTCGTACGTGCCCTGCTCGGCCCAGACCCCTACCCACTTCTCCTCGAGGCCGTCGACGGTCGGGCGCTCGGGCACGTGGGCGGCGGAGGTCGCCGCGGGCGTGGTCATGGCCGCCATTGTGCCCGCGCGACGTGGACACCCCGCACCGGCTTTCCGGGGGCTGGCGCAGACTGGGCCGCATGGACGCCACGACGCTGCGCGAGCTCCAGGCCCCGCTCAAGCAGGCCTACCGCGACGACCCCGCCTCCGCCGCCACCCCGCTGCACGCCCGGGGCCGCGGCGAGGGCGACGACGTGACCTTCACGGTCGCGGGCTGGGCGGGCGACGTGCGCGCCGGGCTGCACGAGGCCACCGGCGGCGACGGCAGGGACGCGTGCTCCGGCGACATGCTGCTGGAGGCGCTGCTCGGGTGCGCCGGCGTCACGCTGCGCAGCGTGGCCACGGCCATGGGCATCGGCCTGACGTCCGTCGCGGGGGAGGTCACGGGCTCCTTCGACGCACGGGGCACGCTGGGTGTGGACCGCGAGACGCCGGTCGGCGTGACCGGCGTGCGTGTGGTCTTCGACGTCGACACCGACGCCGACGACGCCCAGCTCGCCAAGCTCGCCCAGCTGACCGAGCGGTACTGCGTCGTGGCGAAGAGCCTCGCCACCGCCCCGGACATCGAGGTGCGCCGGGCCTGAGCGCCGAGCGGCTCCGGGGCAGGAGCCCCTTGATTGGGGCGGGTGCCGCAACATATGGTGACGCGCCCCCAGTCCCGAGCACGACGACGTGCCGTCGAGGAGACCACCGGTGCCGACCCCCCGAAGCGGAACCCCCCTGCCCGTGAGCCGCCGCCAGGCGCTCGGACTCGGCGCGACCGGCGCCGCGCTCCTGCTGCCCGCGACCCGCTGGGCCGCGACGGCGAACGCGGCCGAGGCCCCGCCGGCATGGGTCGGCGTGTCGGGGGAGGCCCTGCGTGAGCCGGCGGTCCTGCGCAGCGTCGACGGCGTCCTCGACGTCACCCTGCGCGCCGGTCCCGTGCGGGTGCCCGTCGACGGCCGGCCGTGGCACCTGCTCGGTTACGACGTGCCCGGTGCCGACCCGGCGGCCGACAGCGGCCTGCCCGGCCCGACGCTCGTCGTCCAGCCCGGCGACCGGCTGCGGGTGCGCCTGCTCAACGACCTCCCGGAGCCGACGAACCTGCACACGCACGGCCTGCACGTGTCCGGTGAGGGCACCGGCGACAACGTGTTCCGCGTCGTCGAGTCCCTCGACGCCATGGACGTGACGGTCGACCTGCGCGCCGACCACCGCCCCGGCACCCACTGGTACCACCCCCACCTGCACGGCTGGGGCGCCCGGCAGCTGTTCGGCGGGCTCGCGGGCGCCCTCGTCGTGGAACCGCGCGGGGGCCAGGGATCGACCGGGTCGGGCCGGCGGGCGCCCCGGGAGCGGGTCATGCTCCTGCACTCCCTGCAGGTGGACGCGGACGGCAGGCCCCTGGACCCGCTGGCCGCGCGGCAGAGCGCGCACACGCGCCTCGTCAACGGCCAGCTCGACCCGGTGGTCGACATCGCCCCGGGGGAGACGCAGCGCTGGCGGCTGGTCAACAGCTCGGTCAACGACGTGCTCCGGCTGCGCCTGGACGGCCTCGACGTCGAGCACGTGGCCTCCGACGGGCTCAGCCTGCGCCGCCCCCACCGCGTGGAGGAGCTCGAGCTGTCGGCCGGGCAGCGCGCGGACCTGCTCGTCACCGGTCGCGAGCCCGGCGAGCACGTGTTCGAGACCATGCCGGTCGAGGTGGGCTTCGGCGTGGTGCTGCCCGCCGCACGCCTCGCGACGGTCCGGGTCGGCGGCGCGTCCCGCACCCCGCGCCAGGTCCGGCTCGTCGACGCGGGCCGCCCGCCCGAGGACCTGCGCCACGCGCGGGTCGACGCGCGGCACGAGCTCGCGATGACCATGACCGGTGGCTTCGGCATCGACGGGCGCCCGTACGAGCCCGGCCGCATCGACCGGGTCATGCGCCTCGGCTCCGTCGAGGAGTGGACCGTGCACAACCCGACGGGCCTCATCCACCCCTTCCACATCCACGTCAACCCGTTCCAGGTCACCCACGTCGACGGCGAGCCGGTCCAGGACCCCGAGTGGCGCGACACCGTGCTGGTGGGGCGCAACGGCGGCAGCGTCACGTTCCGCACCCGCTTCGAGGACTTCACCGGCCGCGTCGTCTACCACTGCCACTTCTCGACCCACCACGACCTCGGGATGATGGGCGTCGCGGAGGTCGTCGCGCCGGGGGAGGACCCGGTCGGCTTCCCCGACGACGAGCCCGGCGCTCACGCGGAGCACGGCTGAGCGCCGCGACGTCACGCGACGGCCGAACCGGGTTGACGGCCGTCGCTAGCATGGTCACCACAGGCGCTGATCCGGCCATCACCGGGGAGCCGCCGGGAGAACGGGTGCGCGCACCCCAGTAGATCCGGCCGGGTAGGCCCGTCACAGCCGTCAACGAGCGGTCGCACGGCTCCGCAGCCAGCGGGGACGGCGGCACACGAGGTGGTACCGCGGTGACCCGGCGAGCCCGGGCCGTCGTCCTCGTCGCAGCAGCGCACGCGATGAGGAGCAGCCCGCGATGAGCACCCCGCCCGAGACCGCCACCGAGCCGACGACCCGAGCCGGCTACCCCCGGCACGGCGGCGAGGTCCCCGCCAGCCCCCGCTTCCCCGAGGTCGAGCAGCGCGTCCTCGCCTACTGGGACGCCGACGGCACCTTCGACGCCTCCGTCGCCGCGCGCCCCGCCGGCACCGACGGCGACAACGAGTTCGTCTTCTACGACGGCCCGCCGTTCGCCAACGGCCTGCCGCACTACGGGCACCTGCTCACCGGCTACGTCAAGGACGTCGTGCCGCGGTTCCGCACCATGCAGGGCCGCCGCGTGGAGCGCCGGTTCGGGTGGGACTGCCACGGGCTCCCGGCCGAGGTCGAGGCCGAGCGGCAGCTCGGCATCACCCACAAGAGCGAGATCGAGGCCCTCGGTGTCGCGCGCTTCAACGACGCGTGCCGCACCTCGGTGCTGCGCTACACCGACGAGTGGCAGGACTACGTCACCCGCCAGGCGCGCTGGGTGGACTTCGAGCACGACTACAAGACCCTCGACCTCGACTACATGGAGTCGGTCATGTGGGCGTTCAAGACGCTCCACGACAAGGGTCTGGTCTACGAGGGCTTCCGGGTGCTCGCGTACTGCTGGCGCTGCGAGACCCCGCTGAGCAACACCGAGACCCGGATGGACGACGTCTACCGCCCGCGCCAGGACCCGGCCGTGACGGTCGGGCTGCGCCTGGAGACCGGCGAGCTCGCCCTCGTGTGGACGACGACGCCGTGGACGCTGCCCAGCAACCTCGCGGCCGCGGTCAACCCCGCGCTCGACTACGTCGTGGTCCGCCCGCGCGAGGGGGACTGGGCCGGGGAGCGGCTCGTGCTCGCCGAGGCGCGCGTCGCCGCCTACGCCCGCGAGCTCGGCGAGGACCCGGAGGTCCTCGAGCGGATGAAGGGCACCGCGCTGCTGGGGCGCCGCTACACGCCGCCCTTCGACTACTTCGTCGGCCGGGAGAACGCCCACCGGGTGCTCGCGGCCGACTACGTGACGACCGAGGACGGCACCGGCCTCGTCCACATCGCGCCCGCCTTCGGCGAGGAGGACAAGGTCGTCACCGACGCGGCCGGCATCGAGCCGGTCGTGCCCGTCGACAGCAAGGGCGAGTTCACCGCCGAGGTGCCTGACTTCGCCGGCATGCACGTGTTCGAGGCCAACACCCCGATCGCCCGGGCGCTGCGCGAGCGGGGGCTGCTGCTGCGCCACGAGTCCTACGAGCACCCGTACCCGCACTGCTGGCGCTGCGGCAACGCGCTCATCTACCGGGCCGTCAGCAGCTGGTTCGTCAAGGTGACGGCGTTCAAGGACCGCATGCTCGAGCTCAACGAGCAGATCGACTGGGTGCCCGGCCACGTGAAGGACGGCTCCTTCGGCCAGTGGCTCGCCAACGCCCGCGACTGGTCGATCAGCCGCAACCGGTTCTGGGGCTCGCCCATCCCCGTGTGGGTCTCCGACGACCCCGCCTACCCGCGCGTCGACGTCTACGGCTCCCTCGACGACCTCGAGCGCGACTTCGGCGTGCGCCCGACCGACCTGCACCGCCCGGTCGTCGACGAGCTCACCCGCCCCAACCCGGACGACCCGACGGGCCGCTCCACGATGCGCCGGGTGCCGGAGGTGCTCGACTGCTGGTTCGAGTCCGGCTCCATGCCCTTCGCCCAGGTGCACTACCCGTTCGAGAACGCCGACTGGTTCGAGCACCACTACCCGGGCGACTTCATCGTCGAGTACAACGGGCAGGTCCGCGGCTGGTTCTACACGCTGCACGTGCTCGCCACGGCCCTGTTCGACCGGCCCGCGTTCCGCACGTGCCTCGTGCACGGCATCCTGCTGGGCGACGACGGGCGCAAGATGAGCAAGTCGCTGCGCAACTACCCGGACGTGCGCGAGGTCTTCGACCGCGACGGCGCCGACGCCATGCGGTGGTTCCTCATGAGCTCTCCGGTGCTCCGGGGCGGCAACCTCGTCGTCACCGAGCAGGGCATCCGCGACACCGTCCGGCAGGTGCTGCTGCCGCTGTGGAGCACCTGGTACTTCCTGCAGCTGTACGCCGGCGCCGCGGGGACCGTCGGGCGCACCCGGACCGACTCCCCGCACGTCCTCGACCGCTACCTGCTCGCGCGGGTCCGGACGGCCGTGGAGCGCGTGACGGCCGCGATGGAGGCGAGCGAGCTCGCGGTGGCGGCGGGGGAGTACCGCGAGGTGCTCGAGGCGATGACCAACTGGTACGTGCGACGCTCCCGCGACCGGTTCTGGACCGCGGAGACCCCCGAGGGCCAGGCGGCGGTCGACACGCTCCACACCGCGCTGGAGGTGCTGACCCGGCTCGGCGCGCCGCTGCTGCCGCTGGTGACGGAGGAGGTGTGGCGCGGGCTCACCGGTGGTCGATCGGTGCACCTGGAGGACTGGCCCGACCCAACCGCCCTGCCCGCCGACGACGCGCTCGTCGCCGCGATGGACGAGGTGCGCGACGTCGCCTCGGCCGCCCTCGGTCTGCGCAAGGCGGCCGGGCTGCGCGTGCGTCAGCCGCTGCGCGCGCTCACGGTGGCCGTCGCCGAGCCCGACCGCGTCGCCCCCCTCGTCGACCTCGTGCGCGCCGAGCTCAACGTGCACGAGGTCCGCCTGCTCTCGGTCGAGCAGGCGCACGAGGTCGGCGTCGACGTCGAGCGGCGCCTCACCGTCAACGCCCGCGCCGCCGGTCCCCGGCTGGGTCGTCAGGTGCAGCAGGTGATCGGTGCGGCCCGCGCCGGCGACTGGTCGGAGGGCAGCGACGGCGTGGTGTGCGGCGGCGTCCCCCTGCTGGCCGGCGAGTACGAGCTCACGACGGTCGTCGGCGGCGGCTCCGGCGGGGCCGCGGCCGCCCTGCCGGGCGGTGGGTTCGTCGTCCTCGACACCGGCGTCACCGACGAGCTGGAGCGCGAGGGCTGGGCGCGCGACGTCGTCCGGCTCGTGCAGGACGCGCGCCGTGTCGCCGGGCTGCACGTGTCGGACCGGGTCCGGGTCGAGCTCGTCGTCGCGGCCGAGCGGCGGGCGGCCGCCGAGGAGCACCTCGGTCTCCTCGCGCGGGAGACGCTCGCGCAGGACGTCGTCGTGACGACGGGCGACGTGCCGGCCGAGACCGCCCGGGTCGCCGTCACCCGCGTCTGACGCCCGACGCGCCCGGGTCGACCCCGGGACGTCCCCGCGACCGCGGGGGCGTCCCGCGCGGTCGGGTGAGGGGCGCGGTGCGGGTCAGCCCGCGCAGCACATGGGGCCGGGACCGAAGGCCTCGTCCTCGGCCGCCTGGGCCGCGGTGCCGGCCGCTCCTGCGAGCAGGGCGGCGAGCAGGGCGGCGGCGGCGAGGGTGCGTCGGCTGGGGCGCATGGTGTGGCTCCTGGGGTAGCGGTGCGGCGGGCCGTGGTCGGACGAGCACGCCCAGTGGTCAATGGCGGAAGCATGGCTCAGTCACAGGCTCTGGGTCTAGTGTTGACCGGCAGGGCCCGTCGGAGCGTTCCGCGGCCCGCGGAGGAGGACACATGTCGGAGGGGACCACCGGGGGACTCGGCGAGCGGCTGCGGGCGGTGCGGGAGGAGCGCCGGGTGTCGCAGACGCAGCTCGCCGGACCGGACCTGTCGCCGAGCTACCTCTCGCTCATCGAGTCGGGCAAGCGCACGCCGAGCGACGCCGTGCTGGAGAAGCTGGCCGAGCGCCTCGACGTGTCCGCGCACTTCCTGCGCCACGGCAGCGCCGCGCCGGAGGAGCGGGTGCCCGAGCTCGAGCTCGAGCACGCCCGTCACGCTCTCGTCACCGGTGACCTCGACGAGGCCACCACGCGCGCCCGCGCCGTGCTCGCGGCCCGGGGCGCCCCGCGTCGGCTGCACGACGAGGCCGTGCTCGTGCTGTGCCGGGCGCTGGAGCGCTCGGGAGCCCTCGAGGACGCGCTCACCACGCTGCTGCCGCTGCACCGGCGCGCGCTCACCGGCGACGCCGCCGTCGGGGTGTCGGAGACCGGCATCCTGCTGCTGCAGTGCCTCGTCGAGTCCGGCGACCTCAACCAGGCCGCCGACGCCGGCGCCGAGGCCGTCGCCGCGTCCACCCGGCTGGGCTCGGCCGGCACCGACGAGCACCTGCGCCTGGCCGCGACCCTCGTCGGGGTCCACATGGAGCGCGGCGACCTGCTGTACGCCCAGCACCTCGCCGAGGAGATGCTCCAGGACGCCGAGCGCGTCGGCAGCCGCACGGGCCAGGGCAGCCTGCACTGGAACGCCGCGCTCGTCGCCGAGGAGAGCGGGCACGTGGAGCGGGCCCTGCACCACGCGCGCCGGGCCGTCGCGTTCCTGTCCGAGGGGCCCGACAACCGCGACTTCTTCCGCCTGAAGCTCGCGCTCGCGTCGCTGCTGCTGTCCGCCGACCCGCCCGAGGTGGACGAGGCCGTGGACGCCCTCACCTCGATCCGGGAGCCGCTGGAGCAGCTGGGCAGCGAGGTCGACCTCGCGTACTGGCACCGCATCCGGGCGACGGCGTACCTGCGCTCCGGCGACGCCGCCCTCGCCGAGGACGCCGCCCGCTCGGCGCTGGCGGCGCTCGGCGGCACGCCGCGGCTGGAGGCGGGGGTCGCGCGGACCGTGCTCGGCGACGCGCTGGCGGCCGGCGGCGACCACACGGGCGCCGAGGCGGAGTACCGCCGGGCCGGCGACGCGCTCGCCATGATGTCCGCCTCCCGTCAGGCCGCCCAGGCGTGGCGCGACCTCGGGGACCGGCTCATGGAGATCGGCCGCGCCGAGGCCGCCCTCGGAGCGTTCCAGCAGGCCTTCGACGCCCTGGGCGTGCGCGGGTCGGTCTCCCGCCCGCAACCGGTGCGCCGCGAGGCGTGAACCGGCCCGGCCCCCGGCGAGCGGACCGGGGGTCCCGGGCCGGACCCGCGTGCCGGTAGCGTGAGGCGACCCGGGCCGCCCCGTCGGCGCGCCGCGCCCGGGCGCGTCGAGCGGAGGAGGTCGCCGTGGCCTGGCCGGGCGCCGTCCCCGTCCTGCTGACGGGTGCGGCCTTCGCGCTCGGGCTGCTCGTCGGGTGGCTGTGGTGGGGCCGGCAGTTCGTGCGGGCGCGGCTGACGCGCGAGGAGGCCCTCGCCATCATGTCCGACCGCCTCGAGCGGGAGCTCGCGGCCACCGACGCCCACCTCCCGCGGCTGCTCGGCGGGACCGCCGGCGGGTCGGCGGACGGTCCCGGTGACGGCTCCGGGGAGAGCGCCGCCGACTGGGCGGGTAGGCGGCCCGCCCGCACCCCTCCGGACGCGTGAGGCCCACGGGCGGCGACCGGGGGCCGGACCGGGCGCCGGCGACCGTGACGTACTGGCTGCCCCGGCGGCGTCGCCGCGTCCCGGTCGTCGTCGTCGCCGCCGGCGGCCTGCTGGCCGTGCTCGCGGGGCAGGCCGCCGTCGCCCGACCCCCGGACACCGTCACGGCGGCGGCCCCGACGCCGCCCCCGGCTGCGGGGACGAGCGGCCCGACGAGCGGCCCGACCGGCCCGACGAGCGGCCCGACGAGCGGCCCGACGAGCGGCCCGACGAGCGGCCCGACCGGCCCGTCGGGCGCCGCGACGCCGGCCGGTGCGGACGGTCCCGTGACCGGGGACGCCGTCGAGCCGCTCCTGGCCGTGACGTTCGCGGTCGGCTCCGTCGTCGACGAGCAGGCGGCGTCGGCCCTGACGGGGCTCGCCGCCACGCTGCGGGCTCCCGGTGCCGGCCCGGTCGTCGTGGAGGGGGTGGCGGAGGGCCCGGAGGGCCCGGCCGGGGTCGCGCTCGCCGAGGAGCGGGCGAGGACGGTCCGCGACCTGCTCGTGGACCAGGAGGTGCCGACGGCGCTGCTCCGCACGACGGCACGGGTCGCCCCCGGCGTCCGGGCGGTCCGCGTCCTGCCGGCAGGCTGAGGCGGCGCGGCGCCCGCGCCCGCCGCTGGGATGATGGGTCCGTGACCGTCCCACCCGCAGCATCGGACCCCCGGTTCGCGCAGGTCCAGGCCGAGATCCTCGACCGCGCACCCGAGCACTCGCCGCAGCCGTCCCTGGAACGGGTGCGCGCGGTCCTCGAGCTGCTCGGCGACCCGCAACGGGCGTACCCCGTCGTCCACGTCACCGGCACGAACGGCAAGACGTCGACCGCGCGCATGGTGGACCGGCTGCTGCGCGAGCACGGTCTGCGCACCGGCCGCTTCACCTCACCCCACCTCAGCCACGTGGGGGAGCGCATCACCGTCGACGGCCTGCGCCTGGACGACGCCGCCTTCGTCGCCGCCTGGGACGACGTCGCCCCCTACGTCGAGCTGGTCGACGCGCGCAGCCTCGAGCAGGGCGGACCCCGGCTGTCGTTCTTCGAGGTGCTCACCTGCATGGCGTTCGCGGTGTTCGCCGACGCCCCGGTCGACGTCGCCGTCGTCGAGGTCGGCCTCGGCGGCACGTGGGACTCCACCAACGTCGCCGACGCGACCGTCGCGGTGGTGACGCCCGTCGCGCTGGACCACGAGCGGTGGCTCGGGCACGACCTCGTGTCCATCGCCACGCAGAAGAGCGGCATCGTCAAGGAGGGCTCCGTCCTCGTCACCGCGCAGCAGCCGGTCGAGGTCGCCGAGGTGCTCCTGGCGCGCGCGCAGGAGGTGGGCGCCGTCGTCGCGCGCGAGGGCATCGAGTTCGGCGTGCTCCAGCGCGACGTCGCCGTCGGCGGCCAGCGGGTCACCCTCAAGGGCCTCGTCGGCGGCGCGGACGACGTGTACCTCCCCCTGCACGGGGCGCACCAGGCCGGCAACGCCGTGGTCGCGCTCGCCGCGGTCGAGGCGTTCCTCGGCTCCGGCGGTGCCGGGGGGACGGGGCTGGACGCCGACCTGGTGCGCGACGCCTTCGCCCACGTCGACGCGCCCGGGCGGATGGAGCCCGTGCGCCGCGGGCCGCTCGTCGTCGTCGACGCCGCGCACAACCCGGCGGGCGCCGAGGCGCTCGTCGCCGGCCTGGACGAGGCCTTCCCGGGGACGCGGCTCGTCGGGGTCGTGGGCCTCATGGCCGACAAGGACGCCGGTGCCGTGCTCGACGTGCTGGAGCCGGCGCTGCACGAGGTCGTGGTGACGACCGCCCCGACGGAGCGCGCCCTGCCCGCCGACGACCTCGCGGCGGTGGCGCGGGACGTCCTCGGCGAGGACCGGGTCCACGTGGCACCCCGCCTCACCGACGCCCTCGACCGGGCCGTGGCGCTCGCGGACACCGCCGACCCGGCCGGGGGGGTCGCCTCGGGGGTCGTCGTCACCGGCTCGGTGCTGCTCGTCGCGCACGCCCGGACGCTGCTCGGGGCCGCCGACCCCGACGCCGTGGCGGTCGACACGACGAGCCGGGGGGTCAGCGTCGTCGCCACCGACACCGAGCGCCGCCTGCTGGGCGACGACTGGGCCGACCCCGGCGACGACCGCTACGAGGCCCCCGAGGACAGCGCGTTCCTCGACGACCCGACCGTGCTCGACGACGACGAGGAGGCCGGCGGGCGTGCGTGACCCGAAGCGGGCGATGGGGGCGACCGTCCTCGTCTTCGAGGCGCTCGTCGTGGTCTTCGCCGCCCTGGTCGCGAAGGACCTGACGGGCCTCGGCACGGCGCAGGCGGTGGGCGGCGGCCTCGCGCTGGCCGCGCTCCTCGTCGTCGCCTCGGGTCTCCTCGGTCGCCCCGGTGGCTACTGGGTCGGCTCCCTGCTGCAGGTCGTCGTCGTCGCGACGGGGCTGCTGGTCGCCACCATGCTCGTCATCGGGCTGCTGTTCACCGGGCTGTGGGTCGCCGCCGTCGTGCTCGGCACCCGGGTGGAGCGGGAGCGGGCGGCGTGGAGCGCCGCGGACGGCGGGCCGGCGCCCGGCTAGGGTTGCCGCTCGTGAGCGAGCCGCAGGCGTCCGCGCCCTCCCAGCCCACCGCCGAGCCGACGACGGAGTCCACGCTCGTCATCGTCAAGCCGGACGGCGTCGCCCGCGGCCTCACCGGGGAGGTGCTGCGCCGTATCGAGACGAAGGGCTACACGCTCGCGCGCCTGGAGATGCGCTACGCGACCCGCGAGCTGCTCGCCCGCCACTACGCCGAGCACGAGGGCAAGCCGTTCTACGAGCCGCTCGTCGAGTTCATGCTCTCCGGGCCCGTCGTCGTCGCGGTCGTCGAGGGGCACGGCGTCGTCCAGGGCGTCCGGAGCCTGCTCGGTGCGACGGACCCGACGGCGGCCGCGCCGGGAACCATCCGCGGCGACCTCGGACGGGACTGGGGGCTGCGCGTGCAGCAGAACCTCGTGCACGGCAGCGACTCCCCGGAGTCGGCCGAGCGCGAGACCGCCATCTGGTTCGACTGACGCGCTCGGCCCGCAGCCGCGCCGTGCGCCGCGCCGTCGGCGGGTCGACGGGCGCCCGCCCGGCGGGGCCGTGCCATACTCGGCAGCCGGAGGGGCGCGTCCTGCACCGGCCGTCCCCCCGCGTCGCCCGTCCTGCCGGGCGCGACCTGCACGGGTGACCGTCCGCGGGTCTGCGCCGGCGGACCGAGGCGACGACCACGGACTTCCGTGCCGCCCGCGGGCGCACGACGACCGCCCCGGACGGGGGTGCAGCTCGACCGGGGTCGAAGAGGAGCACCAGTGCTCGAGGACACCGACCAGACGAACGAGCAGCCCACCGGGCAGCCGGACGGCCCGCAGCGCGCCTCGGCGGACGCACCCGTGACGACGACGCGGCCGCGCCGACGCCGGGCGGCCTCCCGTCCCGCCGGGCCGCCGGAGCCCGAGGCGACTCCCGCGCCGGAGCCGGCACCGGAGCCGGCACCGGGGGGCGGGCCGTCGCCGGAGGACGCTCCCGTCGTGGGTGACGGGACCGACGACGAGGACGTCCCGACCGAGGACGTCCCGACCGACGAGGGCCCGACCGACGAGGGCCCGGCCGTGGACGACGGCGCCGCGGACGGGGCCGCGGAGGAGCAGCCGACGGCCGGGACCGCCGAGACCGCGGACACCGAGCCGACGGCAGGGCCGGGGTCCCCGTCGACCGCGTCGCAGGCGGTCTTCGCGACGCCGTTCGAGGAGCCCGCCGCCCCCGCGGCGCGCCGCCCCCGCCGGCGGGCCACCTCGGCCGCCGGGCCGCCGGCCGCCGACATCTTCACCGCAGCCCCGCCCGTCGACTTCGACGACCTGCTGCCGCCGCCGGTCGCGGGTGACGGCGCCGCCGAGGACACCGGGAGCGAGGCGGCCGAGCGGCCCGCCCGCCGCCGCGGCGGGCGCCGGGCCACGCGCCCGGCGGCGCAGGGTCCGGACGTCGAGCAGGTCCTCGGTGCGGTCGCCTCCCCGGGCGCGTCCGGCACCGCCGACTCCGCGCCCGACGACGCGGTCCCCGCCGAGACCTCCGACGAGGGCGCGGCGGACGAGGACACGACAGGCGCCTCCGAGGCGACCGACGACGACGACGAGGGCGGGCAGCGCCGTTCCCGTCGCGGCGGCCGCGGCCGTCGTCGACGCGGTGGGCGCGGGCGCGCTGAGGCCGACGACAGCAGCGACGCCGACGAGACCGGCGACGCCGAGGACGGCGACGAGGACGAGCGCGAGGGAACCGACCGCGACGCCGACGCCGACGCCGACGGGTCGGGCGGCGACGGGACGGCCGGCGACGGCAGCGACGGTACCGACGCCGGTGACACGGGCGACGACGGCGACGACGGCGACGAGGACGACGAGGCAGAGGGGTCCGGCGGCCGCAGCGGCCGTCGGGGACGCCGCGGCCGGGGCCGCTCGGGCCGGCGCGGCGGTCGTGGGTCCGGCGACGCCACCGACGACGCGGACCCGGGCCGGGGTGACGCGGCGGGGGCGGTCACCGGCGACGACTCCGACGAGCCCGACGACTCCGACGACTCCGACGAGGACCCCGATGGCGGCTCGCGCTCGTCGCGCCGTCGCCGTCGCCGTCGCCGTCGCGCGGGCAGCGGGGACGCCGACCTCTCGCCGGACCCGGACGACCCGCCCGGCACCGTCGTGCGCATCCGGGAGTCGCGCGCGGACGAGGTGACGAAGGTCAAGGGCTCGACGCGGCTGGAGGCCAAGCGCCAGCGCCGCCGGGAGGGTCGCGGCGAGCGGCGCAAGCGCACCGTCATCACCGAGGCGGAGTTCCTCACGCGCCGCGAGTCCGTCGACCGGACCCTGCTCGTGCGGCAGCTCGACGACCGCGCCGAGACCGCGGTGCTCGAGGACGGCGTCCTCGTCGAGCACCACGTCTCCCGCCCGAGCCAGCAGTCGATGATCGGCAACGTGTTCCTCGGCAAGGTGCAGAACGTGCTGCCGAGCATGGAGGCCGCCTTCGTCGACATCGGTCGCGGACGCAACGCGGTCCTGTACGCCGGCGAGGTCAACTGGGACGCGGTCGGCCTGCCCAACGGCGCGGCCCGCACCATCGAGGCCGCGCTCAAGCCGGGCGACCCCGTCCTCGCGCAGGTGAGCAAGGACCCGATCGGGCACAAGGGCGCGCGCCTCACCGCGCAGGTGTCCCTGCCGGGGCGCTACCTCGTCTACGTGCCGGGCTCGTCGATGACGGGCATCAGCCGGAAGCTGCCGGAGACCGAGCGCGCCCGCCTCAAGAAGGTGCTGCGCCGGGTCGTCCCCGAGGACGCCGGCGTCATCGTGCGCACGGCCGCCGAGGGCGCGAGCGAGACCGAGCTCGAGCGCGACGTCGCCCGCCTCAAGGCCCAGTGGGAGGACATCGAGCGGAAGGCCGGCGCGGTCAACGCGCCGGCGCGGCTCTACAGCGAGCCCGACCTCGCCATCAAGGTCGTCCGCGACGTGTTCAACGAGGACTTCACCAGGCTGTTCGTCCAGGGCGACGACGCGTGGGACACCCTCGACGGCTACGTCCGCCACGTGGCCCCCGACCTCGCCGAGCGCATGACGCGCTGGCAGCCGGTCGAGCACGACGGCAAGGACCTGTTCGCGGAGCACCGCATCGACGAGCAGCTCGCGAAGGCCCTCGACCGCAAGGTGTGGCTGCCCTCGGGCGGCTCGCTCGTCATCGACCGGACCGAGGCGATGACGGTCGTCGACGTCAACACCGGCAAGTACACCGGGTCCGGCGGCAACCTCGAGGAGACCGTCACCCGCAACAACCTGGAGGCGGCCGAGGAGATCGTCCGCCAGCTCCGGCTGCGGGACATCGGCGGGATCATCGTCGTCGACTTCATCGACATGGTCCTCGAGAGCAACCGCAACCTCGTGCTCCGTCGCCTCGTCGAGTGCCTGGGCCGGGACCGGACCAAGCACCAGGTCGCGGAGGTCACCTCCCTCGGTCTCGTCCAGCTGACGCGCAAGCGCGTCGGCTCCGGCCTGCTGGAGTCCTTCAGCACGCCGTGCGAGCACTGCGCCGGCCGCGGTGTCGTCGTGCACGACGAGCCGGTCGGCGCCGCGGCGGGCGGCCACAGCGGCGGCCACAGCGGCAGCGGCAGCAGCGGCGGCAGCGGCGGCGGCGGTTCGCGCCGTCGTGGCTCTCGCTCCGGCGGCTGAGGGCGGGGCGGGGCAGCCGGTTTGGAGCCGGGCCCCGCGCCGCGTAGGCTAGGACGCTGGCCGGTGGCGCCCCGTTGCTGCGCCACCAGAGCGTTCCCTCCCCGGCGCGGTGCGCCGGCCCGGCAGGGCGCCATCCCGATCGGCCCGACAGGAAGAGAGCCACGACGTGTACGCGATCGTCCGCGCAGGAGGACGCCAGGAGAAGGTCGCCGTCGGCGACGTCCTCACGGTCGACCGACTCACCGGTGCAACCGGTGACGACGTCCGCTTCACCCCCGTCCTCGTCGTCGACGGTGCGACCGTCACCTCCGACGCCGACGCGCTGAGCAAGGTGGTCGTGGCGGGCGAGATCGTCGACGACCTCCGCGGCCCCAAGCTGCGCATCCTCAAGTACAAGAACAAGACCGGGTACCGCAAGCGCCAGGGCCACCGCTCGGAGCTGACCCGCGTCAAGATCACGAAGATCGGGGAGTGACCTGAGATGGCACACAAGAAGGGCGCCAGCTCCACCCGCAACGGCCGCGACTCCAACGCGCAGCGCCTCGGCGTGAAGCGCTTCGGCGGTCAGGTCGTGGGCGCCGGCGAGATCATCGTCCGTCAGCGCGGCACGCACTTCCACCCCGGCGCCAACGTCGGCCGGGGCAGCGACGACACGCTGTTCGCGCTCGCGCCGGGCGCCGTCGAGTTCGGCACCCGCCGCGGCCGCCGCGTCGTCAACATCGTGGCCGCCGAGGCCAGCGCCTGACCCAGGCACCCGCACCCACGCGCCGACGCGCCGGTCGTCCCCCGCGGACGGCCGGCGCGTCGCGTTCCCGGGTCCGGCGGCACCGCCGGACCCACGCAGCACCGCCAGGACCAGGAGGCCCACCGTGAGCCAGTTCGTCGACCGCGTCGTGCTGCACGTCGCCGGCGGGGACGGCGGCAACGGCTGCGCGTCGGTGCACCGCGAGAAGTTCAAGCCGCTCGGCGGCCCGGACGGCGGCGACGGCGGGCACGGCGGTGACGTCGTCCTCGTCGTCGACCCCTCCGTGACGACGCTGCTGGAGTACCACCGCTCGCCGCACCGGCGGGCGGCGGCCGGCGGGGTCGGGCGCGGCGGCAACCGCAGCGGCGCCGACGGCGCCGACGTCGAGCTGCGCGTGCCGGACGGCACCGTCGTGCAGACGCCGGCCGGGGACGTCCTCGCCGACCTGCTCGGTGCCGGCACCCGCTTCGTCGTCGCCGCCGGCGGGCGCGGCGGCCTCGGCAACGCCTCGCTCGCGAGCCCCCGCCGCAAGGCGCCCGGCTTCGCCCTGCTCGGCGAGCCGGGGGAGGCCCGCGACGTCGTCCTCGAGCTCAAGACCGTCGCCGACGTCGCCCTCGTCGGCTTCCCCAGCGCGGGCAAGTCCAGCCTCGTCGCCGCGATGTCGGCCGCGCGGCCGAAGATCGCCGACTACCCCTTCACGACGCTCGTGCCGAACCTCGGCGTCGTCGAGGCGGGCGAGGTCCGGTACACGATCGCCGACGTGCCGGGCCTCATCGAGGGCGCGAGCGAGGGCCGCGGCCTCGGCCTGGAGTTCCTGCGCCACGTCGAGCGCTGCGCCGTGCTCGCGCACGTCCTCGACACCGCGACGCTCGAGGCCGACCGCGACCCGGTGCGCGACCTCGACGTCATCCTCGCCGAGCTGGAGCGCTACCGCGGTGACGACGGGACCGTCCCGCTCGTCGAGCGGCCGCAGGTCGTCGTCCTCAACAAGGTCGACACGACCGACGGCCGCGACATGGCCGAGCTCGTCGCGCCGCAGCTGCGCGAGCGGGGCTACGAGGTGTTCACCGTGTCCGCGGTGAGCCGGGACGGCCTGCGCGAGCTGTCCTTCGGTCTCGCGCGCTGGGTGACGGCCGACCGCGCCGCCCGGGCCCGCCCGAGCGCGCCGGAGCGGGTCGTGCTCCGCCCCGTCGCGACCGACGACGCCGGGTTCACCGTCGTGCCGGAGCAGCACGGCGAGGGCACGCTGTACCGCGTGCGCGGCGGGCGGCCCGAGCGCTGGGTCCGCCAGACCGACTTCGCGAACGAGGAGGCCGTCGGCTACCTCGCCGACCGGCTGGCCCGTGCGGGTGTCGAGGAGGCGCTGTACCGGGCGGGGGCCGTCGCGGGGGCCGAGGTCGTCATCGGCGACGGCGACCGGGCGGTCGTCTTCGACTGGGAGCCGACGCTGGGCGGCAGCGCCGCGGGCGGTCCCCGGGGCACCGACGCGCGGTTCGCGATGGACGGCGGGCGCGCGAGCCGGGCGGAGCGGCGCGAGGCGTACCGCGAGCGGATGGACGCCAAGAGCGAGGCCCGCGAGGAGCTCGCGGCCGAGCGCGCCGCCGGGCGCTGGACCGCGCCCGACGACGGCGACGTCAGCGACGCCCGCGACAGCACGGACGGGCCCGACGGCACCGAGGGCACCGGCGGGTCGGGCGACCGCGCGTGACCTCCCACGAGCGGCTGCTGGCCCCGGGCACGCTCGTGGTCAAGGTGGGCTCGTCCAGCCTCGCGACGGCCACGGGCGTGGACGGGGTCCGCCTCGACGGTCTCGTCGACCTGCTCGCCGCGCGCCGCGCCGCGGGACCGGACCGGCACCTCGTCGTGGTGACGAGCGGCGCGATCGCCGCGGGGCTGCCCGCGCTCGGCATGGCCCGGCGCCCCGGGGACCTCGCCGGCCTGCAGGCCGCCGCGAGCGTCGGGCAGGGACGGCTGCTCGCGCGGTGGTCGTCCTCCTTCGAGCGGCACGGGATGGTCACCGGCCAGGTCCTGCTCGACCTCGACGACCTCGTCCGCCGCCACCACTACCTCAACGCGCGGGCCACCCTCGCGCGGCTCCTGCAGCTGGCCGCCGTGCCCGTGGTCAACGAGAACGACACGGTCGCCACCGACGAGATCCGCTTCGGCGACAACGACCGCCTCGCCGCGTTCGTCGCCCACCTCGTGCAGGCCAGCGCGCTGGTGCTCCTCACCGACGTCGACGCCCTGTACGACCGCCCGCCGACCCGACCCGGCGCCCGCCGGCTCGCGGTCGTCGACGACCCGGGCGAGGTGGGCGCGGACCTCGGCACCGGGGCCGGCAGCGCGGTCGGCACCGGCGGCATGCGCACCAAGGTCGACGCCGCCGCCATCGCCGCCGACGCGGGTGTGCCGACGTACGTGACGGCGACGGACCGCTTCGCCGACGCCGTGGCGGGGGCGGACGTCGGGACCTGGTTCCGGGCGCGGGAGCGGGTCATGCCCGCTCGCACGCTGTGGCTCGCGCACGTCGCCGTCCCGAGGGGCCGGCTCGTGCTCGACGACGGGGCCGTGCGGGCGGTCGTGGACCGCGGCGCCTCCCTGCTGCCGGCCGGGGTGCGCTCGGTGACCGGGGCCTTCGACGTGGGCGCGGTCGTCGAGCTGTGCGACGAGGCCGGCGCGGGCGTCGCCCGCGGCATCGTGCAGTACGCCGCCGCGGAGCTGCCGCGGCTCATGGGCCGCTCCACGCACGACCTGCGCGCCGACCTCGGGCCCGGCTACGGCCGGGAGGTCGTGCACCGCGACGACCTCGTCGTCGCGGACGCCGCCGCCGCGCACCGGGGCCGCTGACTACCCTGGGGCGATGACCGACCTGCTCCGGAGCCCCGCGGACACCGACGACGCGCACGTCGAGGGCCGGGACCACGGCCCGCTCGGGGACCCCGCCGCGGCGGGGGACGCCGACGCCGTCCGCGAGGCCGTCGAGCAGGTCGCGCGCGAGGCGCGGGTGGCCTCCCGCGCCCTCGCCACCGCGTCGGGCGCCACGCGCGACGCGGCCCTGCTCGCCGTCGCCGACGGTCTGGTCGCCGCGACCGACCGCGTCGTCGCGGCGAACGCCGAGGACCTCGAGCGCGCCCGCGCCGAGGGCATGAGCACGTCGCTGCAGGACCGGCTCCGGCTCGACGCCGGGCGGGTCGAGGCCATCGCCGACGCCGTCCGCGAGGTCGTCGCCCTGCCCGACCCCGTCGGGCAGGTCGTGCGGGGGTCCACGCTGGCCAACGGGCTGCGCGTCCGCCAGGTGCGGCGCCCGCTCGGCGTGGTCGGCATGGTCTACGAGGCGCGCCCGAACGTGACGGTCGACGCGGCGGCGCTGTGCCTCAAGAGCGGCAACGCCGTCGTGCTCCGCGGCGGGTCGGCCGCGCGCAGCAGCAACGAGACGATCATCGCGGTGCTGCAGGAGGCGCTGGTGTCCGTCGGCCTGCCCGCCGACGCGGTGCGCACCATCGACGCGCACGGCCGCGCCGGCGTGCGGGCGCTGCTGCGTGCGCGCGGGCTCGTCGACGTCGTCATCCCGCGCGGGGGAGCGGACCTCATCCGCACCGTCGTGGAGACCGCGACCGTGCCGACCGTCGAGACCGGGACCGGCAACTGCCACGTGTACGTCGACGCGGCCGCCGACCTCGACGAGGCCCTCGAGGTGTGCGTCAACGCCAAGGTGCAGCGCCCCAGCACGTGCAACGCCGCCGAGACCGTCCTCGTGCACGCCGCGGTGGCCGACGCCTTCGTGCCGCGGCTCGTCGAGACGATGGCGGCGGCGGGGGTCCGCCTGCACGGCGACGACCGGGTGCGCGCCCGCGCCGGCGACGTGCCGGTCGAGCCGGCGGGCGAGGAGGACTGGGCGACGGAGTACCTCGCCCTGGAGCTCGCGGTCGGCGTCGTCGACGACCTCGACGCCGCGCTGGAGCACATCCGGCGCTGGTCCAGCGGGCACACGGAGGCGATCTGCACCCGCGACGTGCGCGCGGCCGACCGCTTCGTCGCCGAGGTCGACGCCGCGGGCGTCGCGGTCAACGCCTCCACCCGGTTCACCGACGGGGGCCAGCTCGGTCTCGGCGCGGAGATCGGCATCTCCACGCAGAAGCTGCACGCCCGCGGGCCCATGGGCCTCACCGACCTCACGACGACCACCTGGGTCATGACAGGCGACGGGCACCTGCGCCACTAGCCGGCCCGCGGCGCCCGCGGGTCCGGCGCACGGCCCGCGGGGCCTCGTGCCGGGCGAGCCGCTCCGCCCGTGCCAGACTGTCCCCGGCCGGGCGGACGCCCGGCCGGGCACGGCCGTCGCCGTCGGAGTGGAGGACGCATGGGCAGCAGCATCGGCTCGCACCTGGTCGGCGTGGTCGCCGCCGCGGGCGAGACGGGCACCGAGCTCGCCGAGGTCGAGCTGCCGGTCCCGGCGCTCGCGTTCGGGGTCATCACCTTCGTCCTCTTCCTGCTCCTGCTCGGCATCACGTACTCCTTCAAGAACGTCTCGCACCGCCGGTGACGCCCGCGGCCGGGCGGCCGCGGCTCGGGGTCATGGGCGGCACCTTCGACCCGGTGCACCACGGGCACCTCGTGGCGGCCAGCGAGGTCGCCGCGCGCTTCGCGCTCGACGAGGTCGTCTTCGTACCGACGGGCACGCCGTGGCAGAAGGCTGGGACCGAGGTGAGCCCCGCCGAGCACCGCTACCTCATGACCGTCGTCGCGACCGCCGCCGACCCGCGCTTCACGGTGTCGCGGGTCGACGTCGACCGACCCGGGCCCACGTACACGACCGACACCCTGCGCGACCTCGCCGCCGCGCGACCCGGCGCCGACCTGTTCTTCATCACCGGCGCCGACGCGCTGGAGCAGATCCTGTCGTGGAAGGACGTCGACGAGCTGTGGCGCCTCGCCCACTTCGTCGCGGTCACCCGGCCGGGCCACGACGTCGCCGCCCACGGCCTGCCCGAGGACTCGGTGAGCGTCGTGGAGATCCCCGCGCTCGCCATCTCCAGCACCGACATCCGCCGGCGCGTCGCGGAGGGACGGCCGGTCCGCTACCTCGTGCCGACCGGAGTGCTGCAGTACATCGCCAAGACCGGCCTCTACCGTGGGACGGACGCCGCGGCGCAGGCACGGGAGGAGGGCCGATGACCGACGGGACGCACGGCGGGCCCGACGACGCCCGCACCGCCGCCGGCACCGGCGTGCCCGACGGCACCGAGCCACCCGAAGGCACGGAGCTGTCCGACGACACCCACGGCTCCGACCTGCCGGGCGGGGTGACGGAGACCGGTCTGCAGCGGGCGGTCGGTGAGCGCCGTCGCCGTCGCATGGCGGAACGGTCGGGACAGGTGCCGCTGGACGCGACCACGTCGCAGTGGCCCGTGGCCGAGCCGCCCGCCTCGCCCCGGCCCGTCGTGCGCCCGGCCCGACCGACCCTGCCCGGTGTGGCCACCGGGCCGGCACTGCCCACGCCGTCCGCGCTCGTCGTCGGGCCGCTGGTCGAGGCGCGCGGGTCCGGCGCCGCCCCCGCCGGGGGCCGGCGCGCCCGCCGCCTGGGAGGCGGCCAGGGCCCCGAGGCCGTCGCGTCCGCCGGG